>JANPAU010000177.1:0-5938 GCA_031430055.1 Akkermansiaceae bacterium
GTTGGGAGGTAATCAACCCCGCCGAAGACCGAGAACTTCGGTGAAATCACATACTCTGAGGAAATTCCGATACGCAGTGCGGTGGCATCGTTGTATTCAACTAGACCCGCAATAGGATCAAATTGAACATTACTATAACCTTCGAGACCGTAGCGCGCATAAGCACGAACGCTCAACTGCTGGTTGACTTGGGAGTTCATCGCAAACTCTAAATACGGGCTGGTGTAGTCATCACCATCGGTCACATTGCGAAACTGAGCACCTGCCCGCACGATCCCGATTGTGTTTGGACTGAAACGATGCTCCGCTCCAATGAGCACAAACTGATCTGTGTAGTCCGAGCTATTTCCACCGCCGAACGTTTCAGCATAACGATAATCAAAAGTTAAAACAGTTTGGGGGCCAAACTGGTAGCGAAACTGATTATACGCCTCCCAAGTGACTTGGTCGTTATCGCTATTATCACTGTCTGCATAAGTAACTCCTCTGAGGATTACGCCAGTATATGTTCCCAACCTCTCAGTCCAACGATAGCCCAGTGAATTATCAGTCTGCCAAAAAAAGTATTCTCCATTTTGCGCCGAAGAAGCATAACCATAGGAATAATCCGGGTTTAGTTCATAAGAAACAAAGTTCCGGCTTGAAAAGCGAAGTCGTTCATCAAAACGGTGCGTCAGATTGGCTCCAAGGCGAGATTGGCTGTTCGCGGACTCGACGTTTTCTGGAGCATCAAAGTAATAAATCAATCCTAGGCGTGCATACACATCCCAAGTGGTTTGCGGAGTAATATTTACAAATGAAAGACCAACGTAAGGATTGAACCCCATCGATTCCTCTTCTGGACCACTGTTACCAGCATTCACGTTATCGTCATAAAATACGCTAGCTCCGACAACCCATTTCAGTGGCACTGAATCCTGCGCTTCACTTCCTACATAATAAAGGCTCTGAGCTGATGCCGACGCAGAAAACAAGAGACAACACATTCCGGCAGATAATTTATATTTCATAATTCTGTTTATTGATGGGATAATTGAGGGGCTAAAAAACAAAGATCTTATCGAACAACGACTAAGTGTTGGATGATGGTGCCCCTAGTTCTTGCCCCGGTGGTGTAATTGGTGGCCCCGGCGGCGTCACAGGAGGCCCCGGTTGGGTTACTGGAGGTGGCGTAATAATCGGCGGACCCGGAGGCTTAATCGGCGGACCCGGAGGAGTAACTGGCCGCCCTGGAGCAGGGCCTGGCGAAACACCTGCGACGCTTCCTGGTTGCGGCATAAAGGCGATTCCCCCGCTCCCGCCAGAACCCGGAGTGGGATTGAAAGGAAAAATCGCTAAACCACCAGAACTGCCCGGTGTTGGACCTACAGGACCTTGCCCAGGGAAATCCAGCGGGTTAGGGATGGCTGCAACTTCTCCAGCGGCGGCCGCTACACCCTTTGCACTGCTTCCTGTGTCCCCAAGGTTTGGATCCATCAGCGCCAGCACCGCTTGAACTTCGGTAAGTGAATCAGGAGCCACTGCGACTGCACATTGGGAAACCAAACGCATTTGCTCGGGAGCAGCAATCGAAGCAGCTTGCACGATTGCCGCGACTGTTTTTGCGTTTGCAGCCGAGCCTTCAATCGCGGCTTTTACAATTTCGCAAGCGCACGCCGGAGCTGCAGACACCTCCTGAGAGACAATTTCCAGCACTTTCGACTGCTCCTTCGCTGCAGCATTCTTGACTGAAATTGAGAGTGTGTTGCAATCAACTCCCGCGTGAGCAGAGAGTATACCGAACGCAGTGCTGAATAGGACAAATCGGGCGTGTTTTTTCATGGTTCGAATTTCGTTTAGGGGTCTGGTGAAATACAATTGGAGCGGGCAGCGGGAATCGAACCCGCATGTCTAACTTGGAAGGATAGCGCTTTACCACTAAGCTATGCCCGCCTTTCGTTAAGAATTTAATGCCACACGCTTGCTCCTTGGCAAGACTTTTTTAACAACTTTCAAAATTAATTACGTTTTTGCTTACTGATTGTAAGGCATTAAAAATCAGTCGTTACAATCAAAACCACTCGCCTCACTGAATTGAATCCCGGGTTTCTTCGTCGCATCACCTCAATTTACCTAATTTGGAAATTCTCGATCGTTCGAATCAACCTAAAGCTGCCACTCCAGTCATTCAGAAATGACACCAAATGGTTCATAACACACTTGGTTACAAACCCGAAGGATGGTCGTAAAACTCCCAATCCAGTTGAAATTTCTGAGAGAGAGCTTCACTGATGGCTTGAACTCCGAAGATCTCGGTTGCATAATGGCCGCCATAAAACACGTTTAAACCCAGTTCCTCAGCAAGTGGGTAGCTCCAGTGAGGCCCCTCACCGGTTATGAAGCTGTCAAGCCCCGCCGCAGCGGCTTTAACCACCTCACTGCCAGCCCCGCCAGTCACGATCCCCACCTTCGAGATGGTCTCGGGACCGCCTGGACACTCGGTGACTCGGCCGCCAAGGAACTCCTGTAACTTCCGCGTCATTTCACTGCGTGTGCCACACCAATCCCCTTTCAGTCCGATGAACAGACCTTTTTGATCGAGAAATGGCTCGGGATTTTGCAGACCAATGCCTTTAGCAAGCAGGATATTATTCCCATAATGAGGATGCACATCCAAGGGAAGATGGGATGAATAAATAGCGAGGCCAGCTTCCATCGCTGTCTTGAGTTTACGGTAAAAAGATCCGGTCACCGGTTGCACGCCTTGCCAAAACATGCCGTGATGCACGATCAACAATCCTGGCCCACCCGCTGCGACGGCTTCGATCACCGGAAGCGACGCGTCCACCGCCGCGACGATCCTGTCAATACGGCCGTCATTGGCAAGCTGCAGGCCGTTCATGGCCCCCGGATAGTCAGGAATTGCAGTCGTCCGGAGCTCTAAATCGAGAAATGTGACGATTTGATCAAGCGATATCATGCGGCAGACTAATCATGTCGACTCCAAATGACAAGGTCCGGAGTGAGACGGATCGGTGCGCCGCTGGAAAACTCCCCCATGTCGTGCGCCATCCCGGCCTCCCATCGCACTATTTTGCCCTTCCAAGAAATCTCAAGCGCCGCCGCATGGAGCGCGTGGCGCGGCAGGATGAGGCGTCGTTGTAATTCGGGGGTCCAGCCAGTTTCCATCCATTCCAGATATTCTGCGCCCTTCCCCGAGTAGACTTTATCCCCTAG
Organism: Akkermansiaceae bacterium; assembly: GCA_031430055.1. GTDB lineage: Bacteria > Verrucomicrobiota > Verrucomicrobiia > Verrucomicrobiales > Akkermansiaceae > Luteolibacter. Next base: position 3,217 of record JANPAU010000177.1, read on the forward strand.
AATTGGAAACCCTGAAGCCGCGAGATGCACCCGAATTTGGTGCATTCGACCAGTCTCAGGGAAACATCGGATTTCGGAGAAATTTTCGCGCTCTCTCGTGAAACGACTTTCGACATGAAATTTCGTCAAACACTCACGCCCGCTTGGGTGCACGACCTGCCGCACCCAGATATCCGACGGCCCTAATTCTCCTCCTCGGACGATGGGTTCCGCACATTCCCAACAGTCCAGCGTCGGCCAGCCCCTCACGATTGCCAAGTATTCCTTCTTCGCTTGCCTTCTTTCGAAAATCCACCCGAGCGCTCGCGCGGCTTCGAGATGCTTCGAAACCAACACCACCCCGCTCGTTTCTCGGTCTAGGCGAGTGATGATTCCCAAGCTGGCACCATTTTGAATCTCATACGCGAGTAGCTGCTCCAGCCCGCCCAGTAAGGTGGGCTCTGGTTTTCGATTCGCTGGATGGACGATCAAAGGAGCCGGTTTATCGACCACGATCCAGTCTTCGGACTCATCGATCACCCGGAAATTCACGACGACTTGCAAACTCATACTTCCCGATTCCTTTTTGGACAAAAAAAGCCAGAGACCCGCAAGCGAGGCTCTGGCGATTTGATCAATCCTAATGACTAGGACTTGTAGCGGAGACGCTTTTTATGGCGATTCTGCTTCATGCGCTTTTTGCGCTTGTGCTTATTGATCTTCGTTTTACGGCGTTTCTTGATGGAGCCCATGGCAGTTGCGGGGTTAGGTTAGGATGAATGATTAGGGGACGATTTTATTGAGTGGATATTCGATAATCCCCTCTGCCCCCAGACGCTTCAGTTCCGGGATGATGTCTCTGACGATGATTTCGTCAATCACTGTCTCAACCGCAACCCAACCTTCTTCCGAAAGCTGTGAAATGGTGGGACGGCGAAGAGACGGCAGTTTTTCGATCAACTCGGGTAAACGAGCGACCGGAAAGTTCATTTTAAGCCCCACTTTACCGCGCGCACAGAGGGCCGCTTTGAGAAGTAGGGCGATGCGGTCCATTTTTTCCTTCTTCCAAGGATCGGCAGCGGCAGCTGGACTTGCGTAGAAATGGGGAAATGAAGTGAGTAAAGTATCCACGATTCTGAGGCGGTTCGCCTTGATCGAGTCACCGGTCTCGGTCACGTCCACGATTGCATCGACCAAATCTGGCACTTTGACCTCAGTCGCGCCCCAGGAAAATTCGACTTCCGCCTTGATTCCACGCTCTTTTAAATAGCGCTCAGTGATACCGACACCCTCCGTTGCGATTCTCTTCCCTTCTAAATCCTCCGGCTTACGAATCGGCGAATCTTCGGGCACGACCAACACCCAGCGGGTTGGACGAGTCGTGGCGCGAGAATAAGGCAGTTCTCCAAGATCCACCAAATCGACCCCATTTTCATAGGCCCAATCGTATCCCGTGATTCCACAATCGATGAATCCTTGTCCAAGATATCGGCCGATTTCCTGAGCCCGGATCAAATAAAGATCCAACTCGGGATCGTTCGAAGACGGCCGCAGACCTCGCGACGAGACGTAGATCTCGTAGCCAGCCTTGGCCAAGAGCTCGATGGTGGGCTCTTGAAGGCTGCCTTTGGGAATCGCGACTTTCAGTGTGCGTGATGGATCCGGCATGGGAAAGCGCGGTGTAAGACCCCCACCCCAGCGAATCAAGCCAAGTTTTGAATATTTTCTTCAAAGCTGAGTACCTCCCCACCATGCTCCGCCCATGCCATGTCTCGCCCTGCTCCAATCCGGCACTTTTGCCACTAAGTCCGAATCCTTCGACCACCACGAAACCCTGATCCGTAAGGCCGCTGCGGAGGGCGCAAACATCGTCGTCACCCAGGAACTCTTCCTCACCCCCTACTTCTGCACGGTCGAAGATCCCGCGCTCTTCGACCTCGCCGATCCCCTGCCCGGCCCGATCACCGACCGCCTCGGAAAAATTGCTGGCGAGCTTGGCATCGTCCTTATTTCCTCACTTTTCGAGCACCGCGGCCCCGGCCTCTATCATAATACCGCCGCCATTCACGATGCCGACGGCGCGCTGATGGGCCTCTATCGGAAAAGCCACATCCCCCAAGACCCGGGCTTTGAAGAAAAATTCTATTTCACCCCAGGCGACAGCGACTGGCCAGTCTGGGATACGCAGTTCGGGAAAATCGGTGTGCTCATCTGTTGGGACCAATGGTATCCAGAAGCCGCCCGCCTGATGGCCCTCGGCGGCGCGCAAATTCTCGTCTATCCCACCGCCATCGGTTGGTTGCCCGAGGAAAAACCCACCCTCGGCGATGCCCAACACTGCGCTTGGGAAACCGTCCAGCGCGGCCACGCCGTTGCTAACGGCTGCTACCTCGCCGCCGTTAACCGCACCGGTCACCAAGGCAACACCGAGTTCTGGGGCCGCTCCTTCATCGCCAATCCCTACGGCGAACTTGTCGCCAAAGCCTCCACTGAGCACGAAGAAATCCTCCACCACAACATCGACCTCCAAGCCGTCGAGGACTTCCGCCGCATCTGGCCATTTTTCCGCGATCGCCGCATCGACGCTTATGGAGATCTCACCAAACGCTGGCGCTTCTAACTTTCCCCATGCGCATCCTCCTTATCGAAGACAACGAGTCTCTGCGAAATGCGATCAGCCAGTTTCTCAGAGAAGCCGGCTACCTAGTGGACAGCGCCGCGACCGGCGATGAAGGGCTCTGGG
>JANPAU010000178.1:0-8672 GCA_031430055.1 Akkermansiaceae bacterium
CAAAGCGGCGCGGGCGGCGGCGCTTTTGGGGGACGGAGGATGTACCCCCCGGTTTTTGAATCAAGGCAAAGCACCGCGACTAATTTGGAAAAAGTGAAATAAGGATGTACCCCCCGGTTTTTGAATCAAGGCAAAGCAGCAGCCTCGCTTTTTTCATGTCTGCATCACCCAACTCGTAGCACCACCAACCGTTGCCCCCCACGGGTGAACCCCATGTAGAGCATCCGCGTGTGATCGCGGCGGAGATCCCTTCGCTCTTCTTCCGGGAGGCGCAAATCTTCCTCCGCTTCAAGTAAAGAGCTCATCCCCAAGAGAATCACCACCGGAGCCTCCAATCCTGTCGCAGCCTTTAGCGTCGTCACCGTGCAAAACGCTCCGGCGGGAAAAGCTCCAGACTTGGCATCATGCACTTGGCCGATCCCAAGTCGTTTTTCCAAGGCAATCCGCAAACTCTTCTCAAGCGAGCTGTTCGCGTGAATCACTAACAACTTCCCCACTTGCAATCCGCTATCCCGCAAAGCCAGTACTTCATTTACCACCCGAGAAATTTCCTCCTGGACCGTAGGCACCCACACGACGACAGGCTTCTCACCCTCTTCAGAAATCGCCGCCAACTGAGCCTCATCTGGAACATTGAGGTCTACCTCATTCTCCTCGGGATCGCGACGACTTTCGTAAAACTCGCGAGCAAAACTCAAAATCGCCCGCGTGTTCCGATAGGCCTGTGTCAGTCGTGTCGTCCGCCCCCGGACGTCGATGCCTGCTGCGATCCAAGATTGGCGGCGGCGAAGAAAACCCTGAGTCGGATCGGCTGCTAGAAAAAGATGCCCACCCGGCTTGAGCGCAGCGCTGACCGTTTCAAACCAAATCTTGGCAAAAAATTGTGCTTCATCAATGAACACCGCATCATAAAAAGGAAATCGCAGGCTCTTCTCCACCACTGCCGCTTCGTGGAAACGCAACGCAACATTGTGCCAGTCTGTCGCGCCCCGTCTTTCAAGCTCATGCTGGTATCCACGGAAGAGTTTCCACATTTCCTCGCGCTGGTTGCTGCGGAGTGAAGTCCCGCGACCCACACGATCCGCTTCCATATAAAGTTGTTTTTTAAGAAGCCGCTGATCCTTAATCCAACCAATTTCATCTGCCAGAAAAGCCGCTGATAGCTTCCCCAGCAATGGCATATCTTCCTTCAAACGCGATAGACACTTTTCGATTTGCGACGGACTCCACCGATCACCTTTCAACCGCCCGAGGGACTTGTCCGCCCACTGGAAAAACGTCTGACAGGTAAGATTTTTCGGCATCTTCGCCAAGTGTTTCGAACGTCGTTCCAGCTCGAAGCGTAAGGGTCTGTTATGAGTGAGCACCAGCACGCGGGCATCTGGATGGAGCTTCGCGGAAAGCAGCGCCCGATAGAGAAGCACCAGCGATTTCCCACTTCCCGCAACGCCAGTCACCAGTCGCACAGAAACCGGCGTTTCTTCGACGATGTCTTCCTGCCGGGATAATAAATCCAGATCGTTCTTCATGCACCACTCCTGATCGAAATCCAAAAAATATGCAGGCAAGTCCGCCGCAGTGTGTCGATCCATGGGCGTGCGGGCGACGAAACCATCCGGCACTTCGGACTCCGGCGTATAGGCCCGCCGCAGATGAGTCAGCCCCGGCTCGGGCAGCGCGCCGGATGCCAAAGCTTCCAAGCGCCGCGTGAAATGCACGGCTTGCACCTGATGAAGCCCGAGATAAGACGTTTCCGAGTCCTCGGACCGTAACATCGTCACTTCATCCACGGTGCCTTCGGTCACATTGGGAAATATCACCAAGCGCTTGAGCGGCAGCTCACCAGTTAGTGGCCCTAGCAATTCACTCGACCTCGCGACGAATAAGTCCAACACCTCGCTCTCCAAACGCCCGAGATCTTCCGGTCGTAGCGCCTCATCCTGTTTAAAAAAATCCGCCTGCAATGCGGTATCGGCGAGCTGTTGGGAGGTTCCTGCCACCTGAATGAGAAACGCGTGGCGCTCACGCCAGACAAGAAACACGTGCGGACGGTTCCCGGCCGCGTCATCGAGCGAGAGCCATGCGGTGAAATCATCGGGAAGAGTCTTGAGCACCCGGTAGAAAGCGAGATACGCCTTGTCCGGTTTGCCACGTGGCTTTGCTGGAATGATTCTTGCCATCGCTTCTAATTACTCGCCGCCTCCAACAGTGAAAGCGCCACGGCGGCGTTTTCGTCATGAGCGGCGTTTTTTTCCAGCCACTGATAGAATCGTTTCGAGTGAATGATCACCACTTTGGTCCGCGCACGGGTGACCGCCACATTAAGCCGCTGCGGATACGTGAGGAATGACGCCAGTCGGTCCATGAAATCCTCATCCGACACCACGAATGAAACAATCATCGCCTCGCGCTCCTGGCCTTGAAACCGTTCAACCGTATCCACCGAGAGTTTACCAATATCTGGCCATCTGGCGAACCGCTCAAAACGCAGCAAATTTCTAACTCGCGCCGCTTGTGCCCGGAATGGCACCACCACGCCGATCTCTGCGAGAGCCAACCCACCTTCTAACATTTCCTCAATCAGCGCGACAGTCTCCTCCGCCTCTTCGGGCGAGGATACGCGGTTACCCTCATGATCGATTTCCACACGCACCATCGCCGGTTCTGGCCCGAGCAAGGCCACCCGCCCGGGGGACGATTTCAAATGAAAGCGATGAACGGCATTGGTAGGTGCCGCGACGAGTTCTCCATGATAGAAATTCTCCGACGGCCAGTGGGTGAGCGGCTCATTCATCCGATAGGTTGTTTTCAACATCGTGTGACTGGCGGTCTTCGTTAAGCTGGCGAAGACCGAATCCTCCGCCGCATCCGTGCCGGGACGCCGCACCACGGGCGGAAGTTGCTGCCGATCACCGAAGAAGAACCAACGCTGCGCCCGCAACATTGGCATGATGGCCGCTTCCACCCGCATCTGGCTGGTCTCATCGATCACCGCCACGTCGAACCTCGCCTCACCCGCCCGCGACGAAAACAATGCGAACGGCGTCGCCCCGATCACATACGGCCCGCCATGATCTAGCAGACCAGTATCCGCGAAGGTATCCTTGAACTCGATGCCTTCCGCATCGTTAGGAAAAGGAATGGACACCTTGTAGATCGGACAATTCACCATGGAGCTAACTTTCCGCAACGCATGGTGGATCGCCCGGTGAGTGAATGACGTGAGCAACACCCGCTGCCCTTGCGCAACGAGTTCCTTGACCAGCAAGGCGAGCGTCAGGGTCTTCCCCGTGCCCGGCGGACCTTGCACCAGATGAAACCGCTCAGCGGCCAAACACATCGCCACCGCGTCCTGCTGGGAATCATCCAGCGGTGTGTCCGCAATGGATTCGGAAAAATCACTGTAGGCGTCGTAGTCAATTTCATCCCCCGCCCCGTTCAATAAAGCCGGCAACACCACGTCCCTCCCGTGGGCGGTCGCCGCCATTTCATCGAGCGCTTTAAGATAAAACTCAGACAAATCGAACATCCCCTCATCCAGGCACCAGCCTTCCCGAGCGGGGATTTCAGCCTCGGGCGACACCGTCACACTCAAGCCATTTTCCGTGAGTCCAAGAAATTCAGCCTCGATGAAATCATCTCCATTCGGATCATTCAGGCTCATTCGCACGCGGTCACCCTCGCGAAAAAATGCCATATCCTCCACGGATGGATGGAAGTGCACCAGCTTCCTATTTCTCACAGTTTCGATCATAGAAATCCTCAGCCAACCGATTGCTCGACAGGCGGACACTCTCTCAGGTAGTGGCTTTGCCCACTGCTTACGGGCCTTGTCCCAACCATGGCGCGCCTCGGCCCGGATCTTGCTTTCGATACTGCTGCGGAACTCTTCGGCTTGTTGATTCGTAAAGATGCTTCACTCTTCCAAACAATCTCAAGTTAGGGAAGCTGGATTTCTCAGGAACAACAGGCAGGAATGCCTGTGTCACTACTTGCACCCGGTTTGCCTTGGCGGTGGCCGGTAAGTTTCATAGACCTTGGGCCTGCGTGATTGAAGTTCGTTTCCAACGGGGCCTGCACTTGCCGGAGCTCGACCTATGGCTGGACCCATGGGACGCGAAACCACGCGCATTCGTCTCCCACGCCCATGCCGATCACTTCGCCCGCCATCAATCGGCGTTGTGCTCGGACGTGACTGCCACGCTGGTTAGACGGCGCTTTCACTTTGCCGAGAGTCGGATTGAGGCGGTGGCATTTCACGTCCCAATCGTCCGCGACGGTTTCAGGCTGCGTTTGCTCCCGGCAGGTCACATTTCCGGCTCGGCGATGCTGCATGTCACCCGCATCAAGGACAACGCGAGCCTGCTTTACACTGGCGACTTCAAAACCCGCCGGGGACGCACGGCCGAGGCCGTCAACTTCCTCGCGGCAGACACCCTCATTCTAGAAACCACCTTCGGCCTGCCGCATTTCGAGTTTCCCAACGCGATGGAGATCGAGGCGAGCGTCCTGCGCTTCGTAAACGACGCCTTCGCCGACGGCGAGACGCCCGTCCTGCTAGGCTACTCGCTGGGAAAAGCGCAAGAAGTGCTCGCCCTGCTCACCGCAAACGACATCCCCGCATTGCTTCATCCGGCGGTCGCAGCGATGACGACCGCTTGTCGCGAAGCGGGATTCGACATGCTACCAGAGCCTGTGGAGTTCACCGGTCACGCACCTGCCGGATACGTCGTTATCGCGCCACCTAACACGGTCCGCTCGAAACTCTTACGTGGCCTCAAGTCCAAGCGCACCGCCATGCTGACCGGCTGGGCGCTGCAACCGGGATCAAAGTACCGCTACCGGGTCGATGAAGTCATTCCTCTATCCGACCACGCAGATCATCCCGGCTTGATGGAGTGCATCAAACGCGTCAGGCCCAAGAGAATCCTAACCGTCCACGGCTTCGCCAAAGAATTTGCCGCAGAGTTGAGAGAAAAACGCATGGACGCCTGGTGCGCAATGGGTGGCGACCAGCTCGAATTCCCACTTGGCCAGACAGGCCAGCGGACGGGATCGCCTAACGGCCCGCGTCACAGCCGGGCGATTTGCGCTCTAGCAGACTTCGGTGACCTCTGCCGCCTGGTGGGCGAAACGAGCAGTCGCGTGGCAAAAATCGATTTTTTATCCACCTATCTACGAGGGCTGAAAGCTGACGAAGACCTCAAACTCGCCGCAGCTTGGCTCAGCGGTGACGCCTTACCTAAAAAGGCCGGACGGACCGTGCTGCACATCGGCCCCGCAAGCATCCGGCGAGCCCTGCTCTCGCTGCCCCATGTCCGCCAAGAGCGATATCAAAAAATCTCGTTAAGCCAAAACGACTCCGCACGCACCGCGCGTTTGGTTCTTCAAGAAATCCAACTCAAACCCGAACCACTCGATTTACTGGGTCTTGCCACATTTTTTCGAAACCTCGCCGCCGCGACCGGCTCGCTGGACCGGATTGCACAACTCGCCAATCGCCTCGCCACCCTCCACCCGGTCGAAGGTGAGACCATCGTCAAACTGCTCACCGGCGACCTTCGTATCGGCCTGAAAGAAGGCCTCGTGGAAGAAGCGATCGCCATGGCATTTAAAGCCGATCCCGCCGAAGTTAGATACGCCTACATGCTCACCGGCAACCTTGGTGAAACAGCCCTCTTGGCTCGCCACGGGAAACTCACCAGCGCTGTCCTCAGACCCTTGGTCCCCGTCAAGTGCATGCTCGCGGCACCGCTCGAACGGGATGAAGAAGATGACCGCCCCTTGTTCGAGAAACTACCTTTTACTCCGCCATTTTGGCTAGAGCCAAAGTACGATGGCATCCGGGCACAACTTCACAAACTCGGTGATGACGTCTCACTCTTCTCCCGTGACATGCGACCTCTCGACCATGAATTCCCAGAACTACTCGTTGCCGCACGCAAGCTCAACGGCGATTTCATCCTTGATGGAGAACTCATCGCCTACGCCGAGGGCCGCAAGCTCGGCTTCGCAGATCTTCAAAAACGACTTGGCCGACGAATGCCAGACGGCGATCTTTTCCTCACGAACGAAGGTCAGGATAGCTCGATCCCTCTGAGGTTTGTTGCCTTCGATCTCATTTCCCACAAGGGTGATGACCTACTTGCCGAACCACTGTTAGAGCGTCGCGAGAAACTTGAATCGCTAGGATTGAATCTGCCGTTCGAAACGATCACGATCCACATCGCAGAGAACACAGGAGAAATCGAAGCCGCCTTCAAGCAAGCACTCAAAGACGGACATGAGGGCCTCATCGCGAAAGATCCCACCAGCCACTACTCACCAGGAAAACGTGGGAAATGCTGGATCAAACTCAAGGGCGTGATACCGACACTCGACTGCGTGGCCCTGATCGACGAGCAGGGTCATGGCAAGCGTTCCGAAGTTCTATCCGACGACATTGACACTCTCCAATCTACCAAAAACCACCTGCCATGAACCAGCTATTCCTATTTCTCACCAGCCTCTGCGCTGTCACCATTTTCGCCTCCTGCTCCGCGCCTTCTACCAGTTCGTCGAGCGGCCGCGACGTTTACGGCCATCGCCCCGGACCCAAAGGCTTTAAAACCGTCATCATCGACGCAGGCCATGGTGGCAAAGACAGCGGTGCAGTTAGCTCCCATACCCGCCAGAAAGAAAAAGATCTAGCATTGGATACCGCGAAGCGAATCGCCAACTCCCTGCGCGGCGACTTCAAGGTGATTATGATGCGCAGCGATGACACCTTCATCGACCTCGACGAGCGCGTCATCCGCGCAAATCGCTACGGCGATGCGATCCTTGTGAGCATTCACTACAACAGCGGTCCTTTGAGCATCTGCGGCCCAGAGACCTACTATTGGCGCGTGGATAGCCATGGACTTGCCACTCGTTGCCAGCGAGCGATGGCCTCAGTCTCCCCGGTGGAAGGTGGCAACCGCGATCTCGTCCGCCGGAGAATCCGCCTCACCCGCAATCCTGAAATTCCTTGCGTCCTGCTAGAAGGCGGCTACCTGAGCAATCCCGCCGAGAGCAAACTCATCAGCGATCCCAACTATCGCCAAAAACTCGCCAATGGAATCGCTTCTGCCATCCGGACCCAAGCCGCCGTCGGCGATGCAGGAACTGGCTCCCTGCCCCGCCCGATCCATGCGCCACCAAGCCGACCGTCAGATGCGCCCGAGTAGTCTGAGTCACTGAAACCGCGAGTCAGCACCGCCCCTTCCTGGGGTAGCAGTTGCCGATGCTGCACCACCACCCTTGCGAAAACTCATCCAAGTCGATCCAGAGAAACCAAAGTCACCGTTCCTCATGCGCGGCGCAGGTAGTCCGGCACTTGATCCCGCTGGGAAGCGGGCGGCACCGCGGCACTCACAAACGAAATCACCGCTCCCACCCCGGCGGCATGTGCCCCACCTAAGCGGGGTTCCACGTCAAATTCGGGGAACCGATAACGGGCGCGAAAACGTAGCCAGCAATGAAAGCCGAAGGCTGTTAGAAATGCGACCAAAGCCACTGCCGCAGGAAACGCTGACTGACGGACAAGATTTTGCAGCCAGAGAAATTTCACGGAGGCCCTTGCCTTGGTGGTAGCGATGCTCGCACTGAGCGGAAGCGTCTCATTGACGGCGCTTTCCCCCGCGAGCATGCGCTCCATCCAATAGATACGGATCGTCATCTGAACGAGAAATTTTTCAAACTGCTCGCTGGGTTTGGTTTTTTCAAACGCCTGCATGACCGAGCTTTCCAAGGCACGTCGTTGCTCGGCCGCGGAGATCGAATCCGTGAGGAACGGACTCAGATAGATCATCGAACGTTGCGGAGCGCCAAGGTAATAATAGACGACCACTGCGGAGCGCCCCTCGGAAAAGAACCGCTCGATCAACTCCTCCTCCCGCACCTCACTGGGGATGACTTGATCACCGCCGATGACGTAGACGAAGAGGTCGATCGACGAGTCGCTGGCGTGATAGCCGAGGAAACTCAGGCGCTCCCGGGAGTCGGATGGATTGAGAAGCCCTTGGGGATCGATGAGGAAACTCCGCGGACGCTCGGCGAAGTAAGCGGGAAGAAATTTCTCGGCAATCTCAGGCGAAAGCGAGAGATCTTGGGAAATTTCCTCTGGCTTCGGTGGCTCAACTTGGAGCGGCTCAACAGTGCTTTGTTCCGGCTCGTCCGTGAGCAAGTTGGCACCGGGGATCCAGGCACCCGTTACAAGCTCGCCGCGCTCATCAGGATTCAAGACCGGCAGCGCAGGCTCGACGAGGGCAAGAGCGGTGCCCGCAAAAACGGCTAGAGCAGTGATTGCTAGAAATTTCATCGCCCCACCTCCACCGATTTTTTCTCGCTCACGCCCGCTCGATGACCCGAGCGAATGCGCCGGACCAGGTCTCCCATTTTCGAAGGCAGCACCACCTTGCGCTCGAAGTGCTCGGGATCCCGCCGTGCCTGGCGACTACGTTTCCGAAGAATCCCGTCGAGGTGGGTAAGTGCCCTGAGAATCCCGTCCGCATAGCGCTCTTCCAACCAGTAAGCGTGAGCGCGGGAGAGACACTCGAAGGTGTCCGACTCCTCGAGAAATGGATCGAGCAAATAACCGAAAACCATCCCCGCCGCCTTGGACTCTGGGTCGATGGTGATGAGAATTCCCG
>JANPAU010000179.1:0-2129 GCA_031430055.1 Akkermansiaceae bacterium
TTGCCAGTCCGGGATGCCGGTCACATTTTTCATGGTTCCTCCGTCCAACTCACCCAGTTCAAAAGTCGCCATCCCCGAAGCTCTCCGGCTCCAGTTGGACGGTTTCCGGCGGCATTTGTGGCGGGTGAAAATCATGGAGGCCATCGCCGCAGGGGTGATCGGGCTGCTGGTGTCCTTCTTGCTGGTTTACGGACTTGACCGGATTTGGCAAACCCCGGGCTGGGTTCGCTTGAGTATTCTGATTTCCGGAGTGTCGTTGTTCACGGTTTTCGCGCCGTATTGGCTGCACCGTTGGGTCTGGCGGCAGCGCCGGGAAACTCAGCTCGCACGACTCATCGCCAAGCGCTACCCGGGTCTCGGTGACCGCTTACTGGGTGTCATCGAACTCCAAGACCAAGCCGGAAATGCCGACACCCTCTCGCCCCGTTTGCGCGAAGCGGCGATGGAAGCCGTCGCGATCGAGACCGGAAAACGCAAGCTCGACGATGCGCTGCCGCCACAACGCCACCGCCGCTGGGCGCTCGCCGCGCTGGGATTGGCACTCATTTCCGCCGCCGCTTTCACCCTGACACCCCGCGCAGGCATGAATGCTCTCCAGCGCTGGCTGATGCCGCTTTCTAACACCGAGCGATACACCTTCACCCGGCTTGAAAATCCGCCCATCTATCGTGCCGTCCCGTTCGGGGAGGCGTTTGAAATTACCCTCAAGCTGTCAAAAGACTCCGAGCAACGCCCGGCAACTTCCTCCGGGCGCTATGGATTCCAAACCACCCTAGAGGCCGCGCTCAAGGACGCCTCTTATCACTTCACTTTCCCCGGCCAGCAAGACCCCGGCACGATTGTATTTCGTGTGGGAGACCTCCGACATGAGTGCCGGGTCGAGCCCGTCCCCCGGCCAAGTATCGAAGGCGTGACCGCAGTCATCACCTCCCCCGAGTATCTTGGAATTCCTGAAAAAACCATCAGCCTCAGCAGCGGAGTCCTCAGTGCCGTCGAGGGCAGCACCTTCCGAATCGACCTCAGTGCTACCCGCCCACTCGCCTCCGCCAGCTTCGGACCCACTCGCTCGCAAATCATCGAAGAAACGAAGGAAAAAGCCTCGCCTTACGTCCCCATCTCCGGCGAGCTCACTCTTTCCGGTCCCAGCGCCAAGACTCCCGTGTTCGAAGTCGGTGCCATTCCATTCGAAATCCCCTTCGCCTGGACCGACAAGTTAGGTCTCACCGGTGACCGTGGATTTCGGCTCCGAGTGGACGCACTCAAAGACGCGCTGCCGACTTGCTACCTCCAAGGCATCGACCGCCAAAAGGTGATGCTGCCCGAGGAAACCGTGGATTTCGAACTCCTCGCCGAGGATGATTTCGGGGTGAAATTGACTGGAATCGAGTGGTCTGGTCAAGCCACCCGCCCCACCGACCAGGCACCTGCCAAGGGCGAGTTAAATCTCGCCAACGGCAGCCCCGAAGAACGGCGCATCATCAAGCCCGCCTCATTTTCTCCAGCAGCATTTGGGATCACCCCGCAGAAAATCACCCTCCGCGGCTACGTGGAAGACCACTTCCCTGCAAGAGGCCGGATCTATTCGGAGCCAGTCATCCTCTACGTCCTCACTCGTGACGAGCATGTGCAAATGCTCAAAAGTAAATTTGACCGAAACATCACTGAGTTCGAAGACCTCGCCCGCCGCGAACAAGAACTTCTCGACGAGAACCAACGCCTCGAGCGCCTCAGCGGTGAGGAAACGCAAAAAGAGGAAAACACCAAGCGCCTCGAAGATCAGGAGCAAGCGGAAGCCGAAAGCCAACGCCGCATGGAAAACCTCACCGAACGCATGGAAGACCTCATGAAAGACGCCGCCCGCAATGGCGATGTGCAGAAAGAGACTCTCAAAAAAATGGCGGAGTCCCTCAAATCCATGCAGGAACTCTCCCAACAAGACCTCCCGAAAGTGCAGGAAAAACTCGGAGACTCCCAAGAACAATCCAACACCCCAGACAAAGCCAAAAAAGACGTCGCCCAGGCTGTCGAAGAACAGAAGAAGGCCGACGAAAAAAACCAAGAAGCCAACGCCAAGGCAAACGACGCCAACCCCCACAACGAGGCCGGCACCTACGTTAACCGCATGAAAA
>JANPAU010000180.1:0-2173 GCA_031430055.1 Akkermansiaceae bacterium
GCCCTTGCAATGGGAGTAGGTGTCGCGGTGATCGCATCGCGCCAGAAATAGCTTTCATCATTCGGGGAAATATCAAAGAGGGCAGAGTGAGAAACCCAATTCCAGTTAAAACTTACCTCGCCCAAGTTGCCAAAATCCAATCCGCTCTTGAGCAGCCCTGATCCAGTTACGCTGAGATCACCCTCGACAAGCAAGTTCGCCGCGCCTGCACTCTTGAGTGTGGCTCATAAATTTAGCGACGCGCACGCATCTGGACGCGCTCACCGACAGCGAGGAGGTCGAGGCTTGCCCGACGGTAAGTTGCTGGCGGTGAGTCTCTCGGAGTATGGCAACGAGGAAGGTGCCTTGCATTTCTATGAAACGAAACCCGGCTACCGGTGAGTTCCTAGCGGCGTAAGTGCGGTGCCGGGCCGATGCTGCCTCCCGGCACGAAGGTCGCCGGGACGTTGATGGTCTCCCGGTCCGGGTTGCCTTTCCTTACAGCCGCCACCCAGCGGACGACCCTGCGGACGATGTGTCCAGGGTTCCACTCCATGTGGGCGATGCTCGGATGGCACCAACTGAGAGTTTTTTCGAAATCCGGCGAAACCAATGACACTTGTCCAGGGACATCGATGTGGCGGCGGGCGAGAAACTGCATCGCCGCGATCAGCTTCTGGGTTTCGTCAATGATCAGTGCGGTCGGCGGAGTGGTGCGGAAGAGGTTTTCCAGCAGGGCGTTGAACCCTTCGGGGGTCTCCTCCCAATCCGGTAAATTGTAGGGGCCGGTTTCGATGCCGTGGGCGCGGATTTCCTCAAGGACGAGGCGCTCGATGGCCCCGGGGATCGGTTTTCTCCGACCTGATAGAGTGATCATGACGATGCGGCGATGCCCCAGCGCGATGAGCTGCCGGGTCGCGTCCAAATATGCAGGGCCTTTGCTCGGACCCGTGCGGGCCAGCGTCAGACCGCCTGAGCGTCCGTAAAGGGCGATGCTTGGAATGCTTTGTAGGGCGAACCACTCTAGCAGTTCACGGGAACCCGAACAGATGATCCATGCATCAACGGCAGTTTCTTCGACCATGCGGATGATACTGGAAGCTTTGTAATTGAGCTGGAGCTGTGATTTTTTGGGGATCAAAATGACGTGCCCCGCCGCTTCCAAGTCGCGCTGGATTTCCCACAAGATCGGGTCGCTATCGTTGATGGCGTCGTGAAGTAAAAGTCCTACCCGCAAGGCGCGGAGTGGGGTGCCGCCCTCCTCAGGTGGGACGATCCTACGGCAGCGGCCTAATCCGCCAGGCGTGATTACTCCCTCGGCTTCCAGCCTCCGAAGAGCACCACGCACCACGCCCGTGGAAACATCACATTCCTCGGCCAGCCGCACCACGCCGGGCAAGCGCCCGCTCCAGCGGCCTTCATGAATTCCCTTGCGCAGGTGGTCCACGGTTTGTTCAGCCACAGAGAGAAGACGAATCGGATGCATGATTGGTGGGCACTGATGTGCTTCACGGACCAGTTGTCAACCGGATAATTAATCTGAATCACCGCGCCAGTTATGGGTTGGTGGGTCAAGGAATCGCAATCCGGTGAACAATCAGCCCCCGGCGTTCCGTTTCTACTTTGTCCGCGCCGCAGTAATTAAAATAGCGACGAAATTTCAAACATCATCCCCGAAAAAATATGCCTAGAATATTGTTCCACCAGCTGCTCCAGGCAGCCCTTCTCGCCACCTCGCCGGCAATTGCCGGTGCCTACGAGGTAAAGCCCATCAGCGAAGCACAAGCTGCCGAATACAAGTTGGATCCCTCATTCTACAAGAAAAGCGCCTTGGTACAAGATATTCTCATCGCCACCTCAAAGCAGGTATCCGACCACACCATTCTCGAAGCCGCCTATCAGTTTGACAGGGTCATGAAAACCATCAAGCCAGACGTCGCCAGTCGGATCCGCCAGCGCAAGGTGCTCTGCGTCCTCGTCGCCAAGGACGAACTCACCTCGGACATGCCGCAGTTCAAGAGCGACAAGACCGGTCGCGAGCTGGATTTCTATAACTGGCGGCAGCGTGGTTTCCTGACCACGCTTGATAACCGCTCCACAGTCCTTTTCGCCGAGGAGGATGTCATGGAATATGAAGGGGGTATGCAGGTAGAAAGCATCCTCATCCATGAGTTCGGCCACGTCATCGACGGTG
>JANPAU010000181.1:0-6118 GCA_031430055.1 Akkermansiaceae bacterium
ACTGCGGTGATGTCGTCTTCCGCAGGCTCGTCATCCAGATCCGTTTCCACTTCGATTTCCTTGCGTAGCTTCTGGGAAACCCAAGGCCGGATGAACCCATACAGCAGGAATAAGCTGAAAAGCACCACTGGCATCACATAGCGGAATTGCACGATCGCGAAACCAATCAACACCGCGATGACGATCGCGCCGAATGTGCCCCGCGTATTCCAGCCGACCTTTTTGAAACTCGGATAGCGCACATCACTGATCATCAGCAAAGATAGCCCTAACATGGCTCCGGCAAGAATGTATTTCCACATCCCAAGCTCGTGGTCGTTCTTGTAAAGATCGATGAGTAAGAAGGTGAGTGAAGCGATGAACCCGGCCGCCATAGGAATGGGTAAGCCGCGGAAATCGGTAGAGGCACCGGGCTTTTTGGGCATCGCGGCCAAGCAGTTGAACCTCGCCAGTCGCATGGCCCCGCAGACCAGATAGATCAGGGCGATCGCCCATCCGACGTTGCCGAGCGGGAAAAGTACTGCGCGTGACAGCAGCATCGCCGGAGCCATGCCGAAGGAGATGATGTCGGCGAGCGAGTCGAACTGCTGGCCGAAGGGCGACTCTTGGCCCCCGAGACGCGCCAGACGGCCATCGAGCAAGTCAAAGAGACAAGACCCAAAAATTAACAGGATCGCGTATTCGTAATAGTGCCTGGAAATTTCATAATACTCCTTGGCGGTGATCGGCAGCTCGCCGGACATTTTTTGGACCTCGATCTGGCCTTTGAAAATCATCAGCACGGCGAAAAATCCGCACGCCAGATTGCAAGCCGTCATCAAATTCGGCAAAAAGTAGATTTTCGGTTCGTCAGGATCGCGTTCCCTTCCCATGGCGGGAGCTTATTCCACGCTTTGGGTTTGGAAAACAGTGCAAAATATTTGGAAACGATTTCGACGATACGAATCGCATCGCTGATGTTTTCGCGGACGGAGGTGCGCCAGCGTGGAGACTTCCTGGGGCTGGAGTGAAATTGGTGGTAAGCAGGATGACCTTGTCGGGCCGCTCCAGCCAAATGATCCTGACTCGGTGATGGTCGCGGTTTTTCTTTGATTTGCCCATGCGCACCTAGGCATGGCGCTGGATCCCAACCGCTTTCTCCTCCTCGCTCACCGCAATTTCCTCAAGGATCTCCAGGTGGGTGGCTTGCTTGATGCGGACGACGAAATTCACACCTTCTTCAGTGAGGTCGTGGAGGGTTTTGTGGTTGCTGCCGAAGTTCCTGTCGCCGATCTCGACGCTTGGGTCGCCCGCGTCTTGCGCCGGGGATTTGCCGGCACGGATGTCTAGCCACTTGTTTTTTTCATCGACCACTCTCAGGGCGAACTTGCCGAGTTGGGCGGCGTCGGGACAAGGGACTCGCGGAGCGATGTCACCCGTTTGCCGCGCGGCCTGCCGGGCTTGCGCCCGGGTTTCACCGATGACGAAGAAGATGCCGAATATCTCCACGGAGTATTGGGCAACTCCGCGAAAATTCTGACGCCCTCGGAATTGCCCGATGCTGATCCTCATTTTGGCACGGATGAAGAAATGCTCCCATGACTAAAGACCTGTGCCCCTGTTATAAGAGAAGTTTGGTAAATACACTAGCAGAATCACTTCCGGAACTGAGGTGTCCAGAATGACGAATCATCGATAGCATTATAGTCGTTTGCGATGGAAAGAACTAAAGCCCTAGCGTTTGGTTTTCAGATCCCGGGATGAAGGAATGCATCGGGCTGCGCGCGATTTCTCGGGCGAGTCTGGCGAGCGCCTCGTTCATCGCTGCCACTCTGCCGGATAGATTTTTCGCGGAGTCCGCAGGTGAAATCGGCACGCGGGTGTGGAACGGACGGGAGTTAGCCACGCGGCCGCTTACGGGTTGCAGTTTCCACGTGCACTCGAGGACGAGGTTGCCGGGTGAGTCCGGCTCGAAGCGCGAGACGCGGATTTCCAACAGTGTTTGGTAATCGAGGGTGACGAAGCTTTCCACCGCTTGGATGTTGAGCGAGTTCATGAGCCGCCCGAGGTTGATGGCGGTGACGCGGGAAATCGCGGCATCTAACGGCTCTGCCCAGAGGTGGTAGCTGTTCATTTCGAGCTGCCCGTTGCCGCTGCGGCTGACGAGTTGCTGACGGTCGAGGTAGCTCGGCAGCGCGGGCCGGGAAATGGCGATGGCTGGACTGGCACCAGTGATTTGACGCTCGGGAATCACGGGGTCCAAGAGGTGGTTGACCGAAGTGTCTTTTACGGGCGTGAGTCCGCAGGTGGCTAGCAGAAGGGGAGCGGCGAGGGCGAAGATGGAGGTTTTCATTCGGGTGTGGCTTTGCCGCGGAGGAGGGTGTCGGGGTTACGCTTGAGATCGTTAGAAAGCTCCTTGAGTGCTCGCGAGGCGCGTTCGGTTTCCTGAAGCACATTTTGCAAGCGCATCATGACGGGCGCGCGGGCATTGGAGAAATTTGAGATTTCCTTGGCGGCTTCGTCGATCCTGGCGAGCCCGGCGTCGGTCTTGGCAATGATGGCGTTGAGGTCGGCGAGCAAGGGATCGAATCCAGCGTTGGCCTTGGTGGCGAGAGTATCAATCTGGACAAGCGCCTCATCGAGATTTTTCACGGCGCTGGAGAGCTTCTCGTCGCTGGTGATCTTGCGGACGTCTTGGGTGATCGCGACGACGTTGTCATTGATTTCTTTCACGTTCAATCCGGCGATCTGTTTCTTGGCTTTGACCAAGACTTGGCGGAGATCAATCATCACGCCGTCCAAATCGAGCGCGTTAAATTTCTTTAATCCATTGGCAATGCCGGAGATGAGTTCGTCAATTTCGGTGCTGATAGTGGGTACGACGGGATAGGGATGTCCGCCGGGTGACGGATAGATAAAGCCGGGTTCGCTTGGGACGATGTCGAACTCGACGTAGAGGAGTCCTGTTAGCAGGCTTTGTTGCTTCATTCCGGCGCGGAGACCTTGGCTGACGGCTTTTTCTACGCCCTCGAAGGTGGATAAATCGATGCCGCCCCCTTCTTCGGTGCTGATCAGACTAAGCTCCTTGTCGCCGAGTTCGACGACGACGGGGATGATTTTACGGTTCTCCTTGCGGTCCACGAGGACGTTGATGGATTGGACCCGGCCGATTCGCACACCGCCGAAGCGCACGTCCGAGCCGACCTGGAGGCCGTAAACGCTTTTATCGAAGTAGAGGAGGACATTGTGGGTGCTTTTGAAATACTTGCCCGCGCCAAAGAGCACGATGCTGGCCCCGGCGATGATGATGCCGATGAGGGTGAAAACGCCGATGACGGTGGGGCTGGCTTTTTTGCTCATGGCGTGGGTGTGGATGATGATTCCGATTTCTCGCCCCGTCGCAGGAATAGGCGCACGGCGGGGTTCTCGGAGTAGTCGCGGAGTTCGGTGGGATTCCCAATGGCACCTTGGGTACGCGTATCACCATCGAGGAAAATAGAATTGTTAGCAATCGCGAAAATGCTCGAAAGCTCATGAGTGACGATGACGACGGTGGAGCCGAGACTGTCGCGGAGGCGCAGGATGAGATCATCCAGACGGCGCGAACTGAGTGGGTCGAGGCCGGCACCGGGTTCGTCGAGAAAGAGGATGTCGGGATCGAGCGCCATGGCACGGGCGATGCCGGCGCGTTTATTCATACCGCCGCTGATCTGCGCCGGATAGTAGTCCTCATAGCCCGAGAGGCCGACGAGGGAAAGCTTGTAGGAGGCAAGGTCGCGGATGACCTTGGGCGTGAGGTCGGTGTATTCTTCGAGTGGCAGGGCGATATTTTCGGCGAGTGTCAGCGACGACCACAATGCACCGGATTGATACATCACTCCGAAGCGACGGATGAATTTGATCCGTTCCGCAGGACTGGCAGCAGTGAAATTCTCGTTCTCGTAGAAGACACTTCCCTGGGTGGGTTCCAGCAGGCCGATGAGGTGACGCAGGAGCGTGCTCTTGCCGCAGCCGCTGCCGCCCATGATGACGAAGATGTCCTTCTCGGCGACCTGGAAATTGAGATCATGCATGACCACGAACGAGTCGTAGGCCATCGTTAGATCGCGGACCTCGATCTTCGTTTGGGGATTTGCCGGAGAGTGAGTCATAGATCGAGCACGGTGAAAATAGCGGCGAATCCGGAGTCGAGGATGATGATGGCGGTGATGGAGGCAACCACTGCCCGGGTCGTCGCCTCGCCTACGGCGGCGGAAGAATTTCCCGCGTGCATCCCCTGGATGCAACCGCTCATGGCGATCACCGCTCCGAAGAAGACGCTCTTGAAAACGCCCAGAGAGGCTGTCGTGAGGTTGATGGTGGCGACGGTTTCATTCCAATAGAGCACTGGCGGAATGCCCACCGCCGCACCGACTAACATGCCGCCAAAAATTCCCGCGGCGTTCGCGTAGAGCGTGAGCAGTGGCATCATCAGGACCAGTGCTAACAAGCGGGGAAGCACAAGGAAATCAAAAGGATCGAAGCCGAAAGTCTTGAGTGCGTCGATTTCCTGATTCGCCTTCATGCTACCGATATGGGCGGCGAAGGCAGCTCCCGTCCGACCGCTCATGATGATGGCGGTCATGACCACACCCATTTCACGAACCATCGCGATGCCTACCAGATCGGCGACGTAGAGGCTGGCTCCGAAGTTGGCGAGTTGGACGTTTCCGACAAAGGCTAGGATCATCCCGATGAGGAGGCTAATGAGCGTGACGATCGGCAAGGCTTGCACGCCGCATTCCTGGATAATCACCCAAAAATCGCGAGCGCGGAAGCGTGCCCGCCCCGTTACCAAGCGCCCGAGCGCCAACACCGCTTGTCCGGTGAATTCCGAAACGGATAGGAGGGAGGCCCAAACGCCGAGTGAGGTGATTCCTAACTTTTTGATCTCGGAAAAATCCGCAGGCGTCTGGTGGGCTTCGATTTCCTCCGGGACAGCCAGTGCCAGTTCCATGAGACCGCGGAGATGGGATGGCAGGCCTTCGAGCGATGGCTTCGACGGTTCCGCACCGCTCGTCGCTTGTGCCACGCTTCGCAGATGAGCAAGGATGAAGGCGGGAAGCGTGGAATCAAATTCACCGAGCTTCCCCGTGTCATAGCGGGCGGGGGCTTCGTCCGGCGGTTCGTTTTGGATCTCGGCAGTCTCGCCGCCGCGCCGCCAATCGCCGGAAAGCACCAATACCACCTGCTCGTCATCCCGTGTCCAACGGGCGAAAGGAGTGGGAGATTCTTTCTGGGACATAATCAAGGATGCCCGACAAGTCTCTGGCAAACAAGCAACTTCATTGTAACGGAGGCTGCGTAGTTCGACGGGTCGATGATGGGCTTTCGATAGCCAGAAGCTCTAATCAACAATTTCCCATGAGATCTATCCTCTTACTTGTCCTGCTAATGGCAGGTCTGTAAACGTCGCAAGCCTCTCCGGAATTCGGAAATCTGAGTAGAAAAGTTAACAATACGGAAGGCGGCCCTGCTACGGATGCAAAGGTGATCGTGATCCAGCGAAATACTGAAAGATCCGAGCCCCACATCATGACCGGCCGACTGAAGTGAGCCTGCAATTCATTCGCTGGCTATTAATAGGCCTCACGCGCCCGTCCTACTACAGGCGGGCTATCGAACAGCTCCGCTCCCTCATGCTGGCTTATCTTTGAAATGTTAGACGACAGAATTCATTAGTGATACTTTGATTTCACCCAAGCTTGACCCGCAAATCCCTCACGCTCCACAATACCCCCGCAGCCCCTTTTCCAATTCCTTTCATCCGACGCGCCCCGTCTTTCCGACGCTCTGTGAATCTTTCCCGAGCTGCCGCGAACGCCTCATTCACAAACGCCTTGCTCCCGATCACCGCACCGTCCGTGAAATACCTCACCCGGCAGCGCAACATCGCCGCCAGTTTCAAATCTGGCAGAGGCGTCCTGTTATCATCAGTTTCTAACGCCTCCGCCGCATTCATCTGCCGCCGAACCACTCCTTTCTCCACCACCGCCTTGCCGCTCTTTCTTCCAAGCGCCAGCCCCATCAAACGCCGATATAACCGCGAAACCTCCCCCCACCGTTCCGCTTCAAACCCCACGCCCTGATCGCAAAAGTA
>JANPAU010000182.1:0-8414 GCA_031430055.1 Akkermansiaceae bacterium
ATCGCGTTCCTGGTTGGCCGGAATTCAATCCTTCATCGCCCGCCCCGCCTTCGGCATGGCAGCGCTCGCCGTCGTCATCCTCGGCATCTCCATTCCCAATTTGACCCGCTCTAACTCCACCCCAGCCGGCGGTGGCTTCCGCGGTGCGGTGACTGCGCCTACCGAATCTCGGAATCTCAGCATCATTCTCATTCAAGCTCCAACAGGCGTCCAAAGCTCCCTTGAAAACTCCGGGGATTTTGAAAGCGGCGTTATTTTCTCAACTCCGTCGAGCAGAGCAAACGCCACCGGCCCAAGAATCCTGGTCGATTTTGTGACCTCCACGATCAGTGCCCTGAATGCTTCCGACGAACCAATCTACACCGCTCCGCTGCCCGCAGACGCCGCTGACCTTTCGGCCGCTATTGCCATTGCTGTCAGCCGCTTGTGAGAAATAAGATCAGGGCAAGCACTGGTTTATTTCGCAGCCGCAAAACGCTCTGATACCGCAGGCCAATTTACGATATTCCACCATGCGGCGACATAGTCCGGGCGACGGTTCTGGTAGTGAAGATAGTAGGCGTGTTCCCAAACATCGAGACCTAACAGCGGCTCACCGAGATCTGCATCGGGGATGAGGCCCTTCATCGAAGGATTATCTTGATTGGCAGTGCTGGTGATTTTGAGTTTTCCATCCTTCACGATGAGCCAGGCCCAACCGGAGCCAAAGCGCTTTGCCGCGGCTTCGCCAAAGGATTTTTTGAAGGAATCCATCGAGCCGAATGCAGCATCGATCGCGGCAGCGAGTTCAGCGGAAGGCTTGCCGGATTTGTCGGAGGGTGCGAGGGTTTTCCAAAAGAAATCGTGATTCCAATGTCCACCGCCGTTGTTTCGCAGAGTGGTGCGAAGAGCTTCGTCTGGAATGGCTGGCAGGCTGGCGAGCAGTTCATCGAACGACTGCTTGGATAGATCCGGTGCTGCGGCGAGGGCAGTGTTGAGGTTTTTAATATAGCCGGCGTGATGTTTACCGTGGTGGATATCCATCGTCTTGGTATCGATGTGAGGCTCCAAAGCATCGAAAGCATAGGGTAACACGGGCAAGTTATAAGCTTCCGTGGTGGCTGCTCTAGCAGCTCCTGGAATGGCGGCAGCGGTCGCCGTGAGCGCGCTGAGTTTAAGGAAGTGACGGCGATCAAGGAGTGATAAGTTTTTCATAAGAAATAACGATTGGAACAAGCTACTTTAAAATCAAGCGGAAGGATCAAGCAATTCACGCGCGAGTGCCGCCGCGCCGATGACTCCTGCTTCATGACCGAATGCGGCAGGCATGATTCTCAGTTGATCCTTGAAAGGACCTGATAACTGGGCAAACAAGTTTGCCTTAAGCGGATTAAAAAGTAGCTCACCCGCACGGGCGACTCCGCCGCCGACGACGATGGCTTCTGGATTGAGTAACCAGCAAAGATTCATGAGCGAGGTGGCAAGTTTTCGACCAATTTCGTTCCACTGGGCGAGGGCGATCGCATCGCCATGGTGGGCCGCAGTGGCCAAGGCGGCGGGCGAGCATTCGTCCAACGTCTTCTGGACCCCTGCGGCCAAATAAATCGCGTGGGCTGAGGCAGTGATTTCTCGATTTCCAATGTATGCTTCGAGGGCACCCAGATTGCCGTAATGGCCAGCCCGCCCTTGGTAGTCGATTGATGTCTGGCCGACTTCCCCTGCACCATAGCAGGCACCACGAATCATCTGCCCGTTTGCAATGACTCCGCCGCCTACTCCGGTTCCAAGTGAAACACAAACCACATGTTGGAAGCCCCTGCCCGCGCCACATTTCCACTCGGCAATTGCCATGCAGTTCGCGTCATTATCGACTACGACGGGGAGTCCGATGCGTTCCTTCAAGATTTTCTTTAACGGCACGTCCGTCCAGCCGGGGACGTTGGTGAGGTTATTCACCACGCCTTTTTCAAAATTAACAAATCCAGGCATGCCGACCCCGACTGCGGCGATGCGTGGATGACGGACCCGGATGTCCTCCACAGCGCGCACCATTTCATCAATGAGCTCTTCATGCCCGGTGAAATCTTGGGTCGCAATCGGAGGCGAGTGATCGATGATGTGTCCTTGAAAAACCACGGCGAGTTTTACGGTGGTTCCGCCGAAATCGATACCGATTGTTAAGGGACTGTCGCTCATTTCAAAAATAGAAGTATCGACTGGAAATGAAATGGCACGTTTTTTCAGCTTTCCCCATTACAAAAATACTCGGGCGGCGACTTGCCGAAGCCCGTCGAGAGTGATGTCCGGGTCGACCACCGAAATTTCAGGAAGCCCTTGGGCAATCAACGCCGCATCGCCACCTGTCGCGACGATTCGTGGCACGCCCGGCAGCTCGGCACAGATTCTAGTAAGGATTTCCTTCACTAATCCTCGATAGCCGAACACCGCTCCTACCTGCATGGCGTGAATAGTCGATTTCCCAATTGCGGAGGATGGCTCAGAAAGCTCGATCACCGGCAGCAGCGCGGTTTTCTGTGAGAGATAGCCAGACATCGCCCCCAAACCAGGAGCGATCACGCCACCGCAGTAAGCGGGCTCGGCAGAAATCACGTCAAAGGTCACGGCCGTGCCGAAATCGATGATGACCGCCGGCACTCCGTGACGGGTGATTACGCCTGCAGAATTCGCCAAGCGATCCGCCCCGATCTGGGAGGGCTTCGGGTAATCAATCCCCATCCCAAGCGGACTCGTGTGATCGACAAAGTGGAGCGGGTAATTGCCTTCAAAATAGGACTTCAAGATCGCAGCTTTAAGCGGGACCACGGAGCAGACGATCACAGCCTCGAAAGACACTCCTTCCAGCACCGTGGCTAACGAGGCCGCCGAGACATCCGCAGTCGACAGTACCGCACGCCAGGACAGCAGACTCGCAAAATCTCCGAGAGCAAATTTTGTACGAGTGTTCGAGTTATCAATTAAGAGCCAGCTCATGAGTCACCAGTGGTTCGTGACGAAATTCCGATAGTTCGAGTCGCCAAGATCAGGAATCCCACGACTCGACTTGATCGAAAGCTTCCCATCATTCAGGTGCAGGGTAAGCGGTCCTTCCATCTGAGAGGATTCCAGCCAGAATTTGAGCCAAATCTCGCTGATCGGCTGACCATCCTTTCCAACAAGGGTCGTGTCGGCGGGCTCAAGTTGGACCCCTTGGGAGGTTTTAAGATAAACGTTCTTTTGTAAATCGTGAGTCAGACCTGGGGTCACTTTGAGATGCACATTCACCCAGAAAAACGATTGATCACGAGTCACCAGAGTTTCCAAGATCTCACCGCGAGCCGCAGCCTCGGACTCCCACGCATAGGGCCGGAACCAACTCCATGCGCCAAATACGGTGGCTGCCAAGAGGCAAGCCATGAGGGAATATCGCAAAATCGGACGCGGCACGCCGCAAAAGGAACCTGATTGTCGGACATCTGCAAACGAAAACGGGCGGGCCATTGCTGGCCCGCCCGCAGAATCGTTTCAAAAAATCAATAATCGTAGCCTTCTTCGCCGTGATCGGCAATGTCGAGACCCGCGTTCTCAGTTTCTGCACTTGGGCGAAGACCGATCACGGCTTTCACCACCATAGCGATGATGACAGTCCCGGCAATCGAGATGGCCAAAGTGATGCCAATCGCGATGAGCTGCTGACCGAGCAATCCACCGTTAGCAACCAACTTGTCCAATCCATTTGCGGCAGCATAGGTATTGACGGAAGTGAGGTTGCCATTGACTGAGCTGGTTGCAAGGACACCAGTTAGAATCGCCCCGAGTGTGCCACCGACCGCATGAATTCCGAAGGTGTCGAGGGCGTCGTCATAGCCGATTGCGCCTTTCACATACATCACGAAGATGTAGGGAATGATCGCCGCTAGAACTCCGATGATCATCGCACCGGTGGCATCGACGAATCCACAAGCTGGGGTAATTACAACCAAGCCGGCGACGATACCCGAACAGATGCCAAGGATCGAAGCGTGGCCCTTGAGGATTTTTTCCATCATGCCCCAGACGAAGCCTGCGGTGGCTGCTGCAAGCGTGGTGGTCATGAATGCATTGGAGGAAATCCCGTCAGCGGAGAGCGCGGAACCGGCATTAAAGCCATACCAGCCAACCCAGAGCATTCCAGTGCCGACCATACAAAGCACCATGCTGTGAGGAGTCATTTTTTCCTTACCGAAGCCAGCGCGCTTGCCGAGGATGATGCAAAGAATGAGAGCACTCCAACCCGAAGTCATGTGAACGACCGTGCCGCCTGCGAAGTCGATCGCTTTAATCGCAGCAGTGCCATTCCAAACGCCGTTCATCAGACCCGTCACTCCCCAGACCATGTGGGCCATCGGAATATAAACCACAAACATCCAAATCGCGACAAAGAGCATGATCGCACTAAATTTCATCCGCTCCGCAATTGCACCGATGATTAATGCCGGAGTGATGATCGCAAACATGAGTTGGTACATTGCAAACACGTTTTGTGAAATCCAGAAACAATAATCAGTGTTCGGTGCGCTAGTGACATTCTTCAGGAAAAAGAACTCAGTTCCCCCAAGAAATGGCTCAAGAGCAGTTCCTGTGAAGTTTTTGCCAAAAACCAAGCTATAGCCGACCGCCCACCAAATGATCGTCACCATTCCTGCGCAACCCAAACACTGACCCAAGACACTCAGGACGTTCTTCTTTCTGACAAGACCGCCGTAGAAAAGAGCCAATCCAGGAAGAGTCATGAAAAGGACCAAGGCGGTGCAAGTCATCATCCAGCCGTTGTGACCCGGACCAGGGATTTCTTTAATTTTAGAAGTCCAAGCGCCATCCCCGGATCCCCCTACTCCCACATTTCCAAAGTAGCTTTCCAAGTCGGCGATTCGTTGTTCCACCGTCGCATCGGGTGGAGCGGCGACGACCTCGGTTGCAGGTGGTGCCGCCGCCGCGTCTTGCGCCGAGGCGGGCATACACATGGGAATGGCGATGCACGCGATTACGGCAGCACTGAGGCTTCGCAGTTTGATGAGGTGTCGGCTAGTCATGATGGTCAGGGTTGATCGGATGGTTGATTACTTTGACCCGATGATTCCAAATCATCAGGATTCAAAAACAAAAACAGCAAATGCCATGCCAAGTCACGCCCCCGCAAAATTCATTCAAGCACATGCTTAAGAAAACGAGAAAAATGACCCGTGAATTCAATTCTTGCTTGCCATGCAAAATCCGCCCCTTTATTCCGCCGCTGTCGGAAGTGTAAATTCCTGTCAAAAATATTCTGGACAATTAATTCGGAAAGGTGAAATATTCGCCCCACGGAGAGTTTCCTGCATGTTAATTGACATGAATGATGCCAACTCCGACTTTGCTCCTGTCTGTTCCGCAACCCCGGTGCAGCTGAGGACGCAAGCAGCAACCGATAACCAACACACAAATATGCAAAACTACTGCAAAACCATTGGCGCCTTGGCCGCTGCCTCCGCCCTCGTGGCTGGCAACGCCCAGGCTGAAGTCGAATACGAACTCCACGCTGGCTACTCCAGCGAGTATCTTTTCCGTGGTCTCGACCTCGGAGACAATCTCGTTGAAACTGGCGTGAATGCCGCGACAGAGTGGCAAGGCTTTGGCTTCAGTGCCGGAGCTTGGTACGGTTCGTTCGATGCATCAGGCACCGGTAACGTTAACACCGACGAGCTCGATCTCTACACCGAAATCTCCAAAGATCTCGGATTCGTGACACCTTCTGTGGGGTTGATCTATTACCTCTACCCGCAAGGCAACCAAAACAAGTTGTTCAACAATCTCGACGATCTCTTGGAAGTCACGTTTGGAGCCTCCCATGATTTCGGTTTCGTCGAAGCATCGTTTACCTACTATTTGGTTGCTAATGACGGCGACAATGGTGGCTACATGCAAGCTGACTTGGACCGTAGCTTCGAGCTGAACCAGTGCCTTACTCTGAACCTCAACACCAACGTCGGCTACTTTGGCGACGAGGGTTCATTCTCCGCATGGACAAGCCGCGTTTCACTCGACTGGGGATTTGCTGGCACTGCCAAGCTTTCACCTTTCATGGCGGTTTCACTCGATATCTCCGAGAGTGATGCTACAGGTGTTTATGTTCCTGATGGTAATGAATTCGTCGGCGGTGCAATGATCAGCGCTAGCTTCTAATTCAATTTCGAGTCTTCTGACTTGAAATACTCAAAAAGGCGGTTGCGAAAGCATCCGCCTTTTTTTGTGCCCGGCACTCATGAGAGTTTCAATATTCAGCAAGATTCCCGCTTGGAAAAAAGCAGATCTCCCGCAAGACTGCGGGCATGTTTCTAGGTCTCGATTCCTCAACTCAATCTCTCACCGCGGTTCTCATCGATCCCCTTTCGGGTGAAATTACTTGTCAGCTTTCTGTTAACTTCGGCACGGATCTCCCTCATTACCAATCTCCCAGTGGATTCATTCCCGGCGGACTAGACGGTCAAGTCCATGCCAATCCCTTGATGTGGCTCGAAGCGCTTGACCTGCTATTTAGCCGCCTCGCAGCAGCCACGGACCTGTCGCAGGTCAAATTGATCGCAGGGTCCGGGCAACAGCACGGCTCAGTCTATCTCGACTCCAGTTTCAATAGTCGTCTCGCCGCACTTGACGCTTCGACGGGGATTACCCCGCAGCTTGCACCCGCTCTGACACGCGCTACTTCGCCGATTTGGATGGATACCTCGACAGGTGTCGAATGTGCGGAAATCACTGCCAAACTGGGTGGCTCTCACGAAGTTTGTCGCCGCAGCGGTTCCATCGTCATCGAACGATTCACCGGCCCTCAGATCCGGCGCTTTTACAAATCCGATCCGGCAGCGTACGAGCGAACCCATCACATCCACTTGGTCAGTTCGTTCATCGCTTCCGTCATCGCCGGGAAATCGGTTCCTATCGATTTCGGGGATGGAGCAGGCATGAATCTCCTCAATCTCTCCAATCTTGGATGGGATACTGAGTTGCTGGTAGCGACCGCACCGGACCTCTGCGCCAAGCTCTTGCCCCCTGCCGCAGCGACTACGATCCAAGGGTTGATTTCACCGTATTTCGTAACGAAATATGGGTTCACGCCCGACTGCCGCACTGCGCTCTTCACCGGAGACAATCCGGCATCTTTGGTCGGCATGGGCGCTACCACACCGGGTAATGTGGTGATCTCACTTGGCACCAGCGATACCTTCTTCGCCGCCATGCCGGGGCCTAAAACCGACCCGAATGGCTACGGCCACGTCTTTGGAAACCCCGCCGGCGGTTTCATGTCATTGATTTGTTTCCGCAACGGATCGCTTGCTCGCGAAGCCCTGCGAGATCAATTGAAATTGGATTGGTCCGCATTTGACAAAGACGCGCTTAAGCACACGGCTGAATCGGCTGGCTGCAATCTGATTTTACCGTTTTTCGGTCCAGAGATCACCCCTCGTCACGATTTCACCGGTCCTGTTTTCCAAGGTTCCCCGGAGTTTGAATCCGGCGATCACCCCGGCCTACAAGTAAGAGCCTTGCTCGAAGGCCAATTCCTGAACATGCGGCTCCACTCGCAATGGATGGAAGTGAAGGCCGAACGCATCCGCCTCACTGGTGGCGCTTCGAAAAACGATGGAATCGCCCAGATGGTCGCCAATGTCTTCCAAGCTCCGGTCGAGCGTCTCGATGTCTCTAACTCCGCAGCTCTGGGGGCGGCACTCATTGCCGCCGCCGCAGATGGCCACGACTTGCCGACTCTACAAGAAGTCTTCTGCAAGGCATCACCAGGATCTTCCCTTCAGCCGGATCCCGCACTCGCTACCACTTACGATGCCGCCTTGAGCCGCTTTCAGACATTGCTACATGCTAACCTCTGAACAGAAAATTTCATTCCAACGTTTGACCCTGCTTGATTCCAGACTAGAAATCCCTGCGATGATTGATCAATACGCCAACCGATTTATTTGCGACCTTGTGGCTTATGAGCCAGGAAAACCGATTGATGAGACCGCCCGCGAACTTGGGTTAGATCCTTCGCAAATCGTCAAGGTCGCCTCCAACGAAAACCCGCTCGGACCTTCGCCGTTTGCGAAAATCGCGATGCGCGCGGCGATCGAGGATGCCCATATCTATCCAGACGGCGGCGGCTACCGGTTGCGCAGCGCCATCGCGGATTCGTTCGGGATGGAGCTCGCCAATGTGGTGTTAGGAAATGGCTCTAACGAAATCATCGAGCTGCTTTGCCACACCTTTCTGAACCGCGAGGCGGAACTCATCGCCGCACAACACGCGTTCGTGGTTTATAAACTGATGGCCACCTTGTTCGGCGCGAAATACGTGGAAGTGCCGGACCCTGGCTTCATTCACGACCTAGACGCGATGGCGGATGCGATCACCGACAAGACGCGGCTGGT
>JANPAU010000183.1:0-12045 GCA_031430055.1 Akkermansiaceae bacterium
ATCGCCCGGTGAGTCGATGGCGAAGCCGAGCACATCATAACCGCAGGCGACATTGGCCACCGTAGCCGGGGCGAAGACGCGAATTTCAGAAGAATCGGACATAGAGAAAGCACACCCAAAGAGCGAATGGAGTCTGCGGGGGGATATCTCGCTTGTTCAAGTCTGGAAACTCTTCAACGCTTGATGTCGTAAACGGGCTAGAAGAACCAGCCGCGCTTCTTGCGCTTGTAGGAGCCGTCGCCCACGGAGATCACCTCGACCTTGGTGGTGACGAGGCCATCACCGTAAAACCCGAGTTTCTTGGCGGCACGCGGAGTGACGTCGAGGATGCGACCGGGAATGAAGGGGCCGCGGTCGTTGATGCGGACTTTGACGGACTTGCCATTTTCCACGTTGGTGACCTTAACGAGGCAGGGAAGCGGGAGAGTTTTATGGGCTCCCGTGAGGTGCCAAGGCATGACTTTTTCGCCGAGTGAGGTGGTCCCGCGCTTGAGGCCGAAGAAGGAGGATTCGTTATACCACGAGCAGGTGCCGGTGTCTTCGTAATCGAGCGCGGCATCGACACTCATGGGCTGGTAATGCTGGCCGCGCACCGTGTAAGAGCGGGTCATGTAGCCGTCATAGCCGCTGGGACGGGAGGCGCAGGAGCCGAAAACAAAAACCGCTAAACCGCAAAGTGCGGCGAGCCGGAGCGTTGGGTTTTTGATGAAATGGGAGATCACGCCTTGCGTTCGCGAATCATTTGGAGAGTGGTGGCAACCTTTTCCTTCATTTCCTTGCCGGGCTTGAACTTGACGGCCGCACGGGCAGGAATCGGCACGTCTTTGCTCGGATCTTTCGGGTTGCGGCCGATCTTGGCTTTCATTTCCCGGACTTGGAAGGCGCCGAAATTCCGCATCACGACGGTGTCACCGTGGGCGAGAGAGTCAGTGATTTCATCGATCAGAGTCTGGACGACTTCGAGCACATCTTGCTGGGTGATTTCGAGACCCTTGGTGCCGAGTTGGTCGGTGATCTTGATGACGAGTTCGCGTTTGGTAATAGTGGCCATGGGGAGTAGGAGAGTGTTAAAATCTAGGGACGTGCGGAGATTGGAATACGAAATGAGGAGAATTGTCCCGCCATAAATTTTCAATTGATGCGATTTCCGTGCCAGTAGGTGGAGAAAGATCGAAATCTGCGGATTTTTTGGAACCGCTTTGCGCTGAGCGGCTAATCGCTACTTTCTGATGGAATTGTTCCGAGGACGCCGTGGGTGATTTTGAAATCATACCCCTGCCCTCTCCCAAGACCCGCCGGAGAGTTTCGGCTTGAGCTAGGGTGAGTGGCGCGGTGTGGCGGGGGTCATGAATTCACTCGGTGACGATGAACATGGCTCCAAATCGGTTGCTTTGAACAGGCTTGCTCGGGTTCACCGACATTTGCGAAATGTCCCCATCCAGAAAGAGCGCGTTCTTGCATCCCAGCTTGAGAAACAGGCCGGCGAAGTCCCAGAAATTCACCATCTCACCTTTGACCGTGATTGCGAAAACGAGTCGTCCTTGCTCGTCGATGCCTACGCCATTGCGATGGAGTTTACTCTTCGAATCCTCATTAAAAACCGGGTGACGTTTGCCGTCGATCAAGAGCATCGGCCCGGATTGAATGCCCCAAGAGTCCGTGTGAGGAGTTCGCTTTTGCCACGCTGCGCAGGTGCCGACGAATGCCCCTTTTTCGCCGAAAGTGCAGACCCCGTTCGGCTTAAGGAAAAAATTGCCAGGTGCATCTGCCAGATTGAGAGGGAGGAACGTTTTCCCACCCTCGATGTGAAGCCCACTGGGAATTCCGCCGGGTTCGAAGATTCCGGCGTTCATTATAAATTTCACTGTCTTCCCCTGTTTTGCGAATGATGCCTGCACGCGGTCAAAGCTCCGGAACGGCTCACCATCTGTATCTTTCCAAACCACTTGCACCCGCTCGGGCGCAATCCGTAGAACCCGGAACTCGGTGGCAGAAGAAACGATGATTTCCTCTTTAAATTCTGCATGGATGGATAACAGAGAACAGAAAAAGAACAAGAGGATGAGTTTCATGTTAGTTCGTGGAGTATTGACCAAATTGCCCCCTCAAGTCCCCGATCAATCACTTGAACGAGATTTGAAAAACAAGGTTAATTCACTGCGGTTATAGGTCAAATGCGTCTTGGCGAGCAATTCGAGCCCTGCCGTGTTAGCGGATTCGACGACGGACCGATATAGCTCGTTGATTCCAGAAAAACTCGAAACCCCAGTCGTTTTCAACGTGTAAATGACGAGTCCGTTCTTCGTGAGATTTTTCGACAATCGCTCCACTTGCCGGATCGATTCGTGGGGGTCACCGTTCATGTCGGATAGAATCGCGTCGTAGTGCATGTTTGCGTTCGGCTTGAATGCCGCGACGTCGAGCAGGCCAAAGATCAGATTGGCGTGGCGATCCAGCCGCTTGTCGAGTGGTGCCCGATCAATCGCGGTCACCTTGTATCCGCGAGCAAGAAGTTCGGAGGTCATGCCTCCCGGACTGGCACCAAGCTCGAGCCAATGGCTGCCTTTTCGTAACGGAGCTTGGTGCATCAGTAGGAAATGAAGGGCCTCGGCGATTTTTGCGCCCGCGCGGCTGATCGTATCCGGAGAATTCTGGCTGATGTATTTCGTGCCGCCAGGGTAGAGACCATGAGAGGCTTTGGGACTCTGCATTCCGCAAAAAAGTCCTTCTTTTCCGACAAGGCAGAACAAGGTCGGAAGCTGCCGATCTTGCGCTTCCACATCTTTGAACTCAGCGATTTTTTTCGAGAACAGCTGGAGCGTCCGGCCCCGGAGATTCGAGGCGAGGGTTTTGTAATAGCGATTCGTCGCACTCGGGTCGAGCTGACCGATGAAAAGCGCCTGAGGCTCCCTGTCTCCAAATTTCCGAGCCAGCGCTTGAGCTGCCTTTTCCACAAATCCCTCCATTTTCTCAGGATTGCACGGCCATGCGTGTTCGACCGGTAGATTCCACCTCACGAACTTCGCTGCCTCGGATTGATGCAGCGCAGCAGGATCTGACGCGTGAATCAGGTAATATTCGCTTCCTAACTTTTTAGAAATTTCGCCGGAAAGTCCTGAAATAATCTCTCCAGAAAATTCTTCAAAAACCTCGGAGATACGGATCAGCCATGGCCTGGGCGGTGAGTCGGTAGTGGGATGATTCAAAATAAAAAGTTCTGAGCGAAAACGTAAAACTTAACGGCTGAGATCTTCCTGATACATCAGCTTGAATCCACTCTGATGGAGCACCGCCACGGCGAATTCATAATCCTCGACGTGCATCGCCAGCATGGAACGTCCTTCCGGGCTTGGCATCAGCGCGTAGGCGAAATCAATGTTCGTCTCAGCAATCATCAGAGTGTCGAGACACTGGAGCAGCCCAGGGCCGGACTCACGCATCGCGATCACGATCAATTCACAAGTCGTGTAAGGGATGCCTTTTTCCATAAATAACTGCTCGGTGCCGTCTGGATCAGAGACCACCAATCGAGCCACCGTCGCATCCCGTGAATCTTGTACGCTCAGGCCAATGACCTCGATGTTCAGCGAGCGCAGAAGCTTCACCATCGCCGCCAACGCCCCGGCACGATTGGGCAAAAGCACGGAAAATTGGCGGACAGGCTCGCTGTGATCGATGATGGTTTCTGACTCCATGGAGGATGACGCTAATCTATCCGCGCGGACCTTGCAAGGGAATCGTCTGGACCGCACCTGTGGTGATTTCTTGAATGACGATCTGATTCGGTCTTACATCAGAAATCAGATACTCCGCTCCGTCCGCACCCTTGAATCGCTGGCCGGGCGAGGCGAGATAGCGCTTACCCGTGGCCGCGTCCTCGACCAATGCGACGGGATCGTGCGCCTTGGAGGGCACGCCGGAAATCCACTCTCTCGTGACACCGGTCGAACTGTCACGGACTTCCATCACCGAGATTTCAGACGGTCGGCCTACATTCACCTTGCTGTCTTCCATCCGCCGGCGCACCCGCACCACGACGAGCGATGATCCAGGAATCGCATCTCCAGCGCGGACCTTCACCTCACGCATAACAGGTCCAGCCAGACTCACCGTAGCAATGTCGCCCTGCACGGATTTGACACTTAGCGGGATTTCTTTTTCCCGAAAATGTCGCATCACTAACGGAGGCATGGCAAATGACGCCTCACTTGCGACCGGATTACTGAGCGTCTCACCAGAGATGGGCCGCGAGACTATTCCGGACGCTCGCACCACCGTGCGGGATGCGGCGGGTAAGTCTCCCGACAACGCAGACTTGTTAGGCATCTCCACCGCAGCAGCATCTACAAAAGCATCCATTGATTTCGCAATCTCCGTCGGAGACTCCAGACTCAGGTCCGCCGGAAGCGGACTGCGGTTGATCCATTCCGCGATCGCCGGATGCCCTGCCGCAATCGCGAGATCCGCCGCCGTATGCCCGTCTGGATCAGTCGTAAATCGACCGGCACCCAGCTCGATCAAGAGCTTCACCGACTCAGTATGGCCGTTTTCCGCAGCAATCATCAGCGGCGTGCGGCCATCTTCCATCTGGGTGTAAACCGAAGCTCCGAAATTCGTCAGCACATCGATCACGTCCGCCCGCCCGACCAACGCCGCCAGAAGAAGCGCCGGGTCCAAGTCCTCGCGCTTTGATGCTGCGAGCTCTCCGACCGAGCCGGGTTTCCCCTCCCGCACCGCAAGCATGAGCGGTCGGAAGCCGTCCTTGTCCTGCAACTTGGGATCCGCCCCTTGCCGCAGGAGCCAACGCACCATCGCCGTCTGATCTCCCGCCACCGCTGCCATCAGTGGTGTGCGCTCCAAGTTCCCCCGCACATCCACACTCAGCCCGCGACCTAGCAGATAGTCAGCAGCCGCCTGCGCCCCGCTTGCCGCCGCCACATGCAGCGCGGAATCCCCGGCGGCATCGCGGGTGTCGATCAAAAATTTTCCCGCTACGAATTTCTTCAACGCCGCCACATCATTGCCTCGGCTCGCGCGGAACCAGTCCTCCGCCGTCAGTTGGTAACCTGCTTCCTCCAACTCCGACTTCACGGTCTCCTTGCCCTTCCGACACGACGGAATCATGCCCAGAGAAACCACGATCCACAGCGCACTCGCAACGCTTTGCCAAATCGTTTTCATGTGGAAAGGGATACTTCGGATTCCCTAAGCATTCAACCCCGAAGCTTCCGCAGGCGTGATTTCAAGAATCCGGCAAACGTTTTCCCCAATGGTGAAACGCACATTGCAGCCACAAAGTAATGCCCCGAACACTCGCTCAAAATCCGCCGAGTGCGTCGCTGGCCGCGGGTCCAGCGATAAGACCTCCATCAAAACCGCCCTCGCTCGTGAGGGCAATCGCCCGAAATCGTCCGCCGCGCTTGGCTCCACCCTCACAGTCAAACGAACGATGGACTCGCCCGCGAAACCCGCCGTCGCTTCCGGTAACGCCTCGGCATACGGTAAATACGGCTTCACATCGTAAATCGGCGTCCCGTCCAGCAGATCAAGCCCACCGAGCAGAAGCACTGGAGAATCCGGAGACTTCGTATCGATTCCCTCCAATTTCACCAACGACAATCCAAGACCGTTAGGCCGGAACGTCGAGCGGCTAGCAAAGACTCCAATCCGCTGATTCCCCCCCAACCGCGGTGGCCTAACCGTCGGCTTCCACCCCTGATCCAGCGTCTCATGAAATCCAAAAATCAGCCACAAGTGCGAAAACCCTTCGATCCCCCGCACCGCCTCGGGACTGCGATACTCCGGATGGAAAACCAACCTACCCCACGCACTCGGACATAAACCCGGTTGCCGCGGAACTGCGAATTTCGAACCAAAGCACGAGCGGACAGTGGCAATGGGATCAAGAGTCATCTACCGCCCACCTCAGCAGAGTTTCCTCACACCGACAAGCGTCGGTCTATTCCTATGCCAGATGACCATGATTCGCTTTAGTCCTCACGGGCGAAGCTATACTGCCACGCATCAAGAATTGTGGATTTTAAGGACCTACTCTTCGGCCTCGCCTTTCAGATTCTTCAGTTCGTTTTCCAAGACCTGCCTGCGCAACTCATCGTTCCACTGAAAACGATCTCTTATCTTTTGATCCAAGTCAGGCGCTTGGATTCTTGCAATCCCATCGGCATGACGGATTTCAAGCCCCACGTCGGTTACCTGTTTGATCTTCACCTGTTTGTATTCTCGCCCGTTACGAAGCGTAATGTCGCCCATCGATTCGCCGATCGCAGCTTGCCTTACTTGGCGGCAATAGTCTGTCCGATATTGCGTGAAATCATTGTCGAGCTGGTTGATGGATTCACGAAGTCTCTCTTGCATGATTTCAAGGACCGACTTTCGCTCCTTTAAAGCTCCCTTTTCTTCGGAACTTAAACCATCTAAAGTTGCGCCAGATCGACGTCTATCTTCAGCCTCCTCCAAGCAACGGGTGCCTTCTTCGTGGCGGGCCATCAATCCTTCTAACTCCGAGGCTTCTAGGATCATTTCCTTTTCAAGCTTCACAGAGCCAGATGAATATTTAAGCCGTTTATCAACCACCAAAGAAAGACCCACTCCAGCCATCACCAGAACAACCATTCCGACCATGAAACTAAAAACTCCAGAATGATCATCAGCGGAAAGCATTACAATTCGATGATTTCTATAGTTCAGCTCGCAACCTCGCAACCGAGACGCGGAGTGCTGAAAGCTCACTTTGCTTATTCGCGAGCTGCGCTCTGAGTTGCGGTGCTTGGCTAATGCGCTTCTTACTCTCTAAAGGGATTGCTTTATTGAGCGCTTCGATCTCATCCGTGAGAGAAAGAATGTGCGCCTCATTGACCGCGATCGAACGAGCGACTTTGTCTCTTTGGATACCAGCATTTTTACCCGCCTGAACTGCTGACTGCTGACTCGCTGCTAAGTCTGCAACTGCCACCGCCGCCTCGTGTTCGCTCCGATCACTTTCTTCCTTGGCCATTGCGGCGACCTTCTGTTGAGGATCAAACTGGAACCGCTCTTTCATCGCCTCTGGCAAATCTTCAAAGGGAATGCGTTTGTGCCCATCATCATGGCGAATTTGGATACCAACCGCGGTCACTTCACGGATGTTTACACTTCGATAGATATCCCCACCCAATGTTTCAAGGACGTCCATCGACTCCCCCTTCGCCTTACCTCGGACGTAGGCACGATATTGGTCCTTGTAGGCTTCAAAGACTGTTTGCTGGCTGATTACTCCAGCCTTTCTTGATTCAACTTCCCTCCCAAGGGTGATTTTTTTATTGGCGAGTGTAATACTCTCACTTGCTAGCCGTGCCATTTCCTTAGCGTTTTTCACTCGAATTGGGGCGCTGTTTATGTGCTTCTGTCCCTCACTAATACTTCTCTGGCTCACTTCTATTTCCTTGGCCTGGCGGGCGATCTCAGCCTCGATCGATTGGTCTGCTCCCTGAAACCCTTCATCAGTCGCAAAAAGAAAAAGAACACCGAACCCAAGGAGGACGATCAGCGCAAAAACCATTCCAATCACACCCGGCCCACGGCCACTCGACATCATATCACTGAAAGACATATCGCGGAAATTAAGAGGCTATTTTAGCTGATACTTGGCTTGGTAAGCCATAAAACTAGCTTGGAGTTCGCGTTTCTTTGACTCCAACGCCACAATATCCTTTTCCAACTGAGCCACTTCGGCATTCTGTTTTTCGGAAATCCGCCTAGCATCACCGAGTTCCGCTGATACATCTGAGGGAAGACTCTTTAGCTTTTCATCAATCAAAGCTAGTTCCCCTTTGAGTCGGGTAATTTCGGCTCGTTGCTTTTCTCTTTTTTCGACTAGTTTAGGATCATCGCTACAGGAAAAACATAATAGGGTTAGTAACAAAAGCACAGATGAAGATTTGACAAAGTTCATGGAATTGATGGGAGGCTGGTTTCAGCGAATGATTTGCACTTGGTAACGATCGGAGATGAGGTGACCTTGGCCATCGATCTCTCTGAATATTTTGCGGAATACGCACTCTGGCAGGGTTGCACATCCCTGGGACTGCTATAATAAACGTAGTGATATGTTGGTCGATCACTGCGATAAGTTGAGTAGGAACTGGAGGAATCCCATATCCGATTCCCGAATGAGGTTGCGGGTTGTGCGAGCGGACGGACATTTGCTGAGGCGACCTGCTGCGACGCGATTCGTGCTCGTCTGGCTTGAAGGGATTGCTCTTTGCGCTGGGCTGTTTCAGTATTCATTTTTTCCCGCACCTTCATTTCGGCCAACTGGCTATCAATCGCGCGCTCATAATCGACGGCCGATTCGAGTTCTTTCTTCTCTGCTGCAACTGCCAAGTCCATTTCCAAACCAAACAACACCTGCTGCTCGGAATTCAAATCCGAAAATTTAATTCTCGCTGAACCCTCTGAGTGTCGGATGTTTACTCCGGCATCATGGATTA
This sequence comes from Akkermansiaceae bacterium, assembly GCA_031430055.1. Classification (GTDB taxonomy): domain Bacteria; phylum Verrucomicrobiota; class Verrucomicrobiia; order Verrucomicrobiales; family Akkermansiaceae; genus Luteolibacter. Next base: position 8,490 of record JANPAU010000183.1, read on the forward strand.
CTGCAACTTTCACCTGCTTAAAAGTTCGCCCTGATGGAAGAACCAAACTTTCGAAAGTTCGACCCATTGCACGATGACGCTGCCCTTGAATCGATGACTGCTTAAACCCAACGAATTCACCCTCCAGTCGCTCAACTTCGCCCTCCACTGCAATGCGTCGCTGACTCAAATCACGAATCAAATCCATGTTAGTTTTAGCCAATATACGCAATTTCGTAACTTCCTCATCGCCGCTTGGATGACTTTTCGAAAATCGATATTCCTTAAGCTCCACCTGATGACTCAGCGCAATTCTCTCCTGTTCGCCCTGCCACCACTCCGCTTGATTCTCGTTCCGCTGGCAACTCACCGAAAAGAATACCGCTACCGCTAGGGCAACGATTTCGCTCGGCTTTCTGAGTGCAGTTGTGAACATTTGCCGGATTTTCTACTGTAAATCGTATCATCGCGACAAGGCAAATAGCAGAAATCTCTTTTAAAATAGAAGCTCAGTCCTTCTTAAAATTTAAGACTCTTTGTTCAAGTCAGCGGCGGTTGTTCTCGAGGTTGGTGCGGATTTGATGGATGCGCTGACGCTCTTCGGCGGCGCTGCGGTAGAGGCGCAGAGTCTGTGAGAAGTCTGAGGCGATGTCTTGGCGGGAATTCCGGATGAGATTGCGGAGTTCGGTGGCCTCGTTGCGGGATGCCGTTTGTTCGGGGGCTTCGGAAGGATCCGAGATTTCCACCAGCTGCTCCTGGCGCTGTTGTAGCATGGCGTTCACCCGTTCCAGTTCTTGTTCCTGGAGTTCGCGCTGAGGAGTGGTGAGATTGGTGCCACCGAGTGCGGTGGTGAGACGGCGCTGACGCTGACGGAGATCGGTTAGGGAGTCTTCGAGCGCTCTCTGAACTTCGCGGAGCTGGACGGTAGACTGGACCCGATCGCGGCGGTTCTGCCGCCAAGAATCACTGACGCGGCTGTTGTCGTAAAATCCCCCGTGGAAGGATGAATAGCCCCAACCGGCGCTCTCGAGGCGTGGCAGGTTCTCATTGCCCGGGATCGAGCGGGCGAGCGCGATCATGTCATTTTTACGGCGCTCGATGAGGGCATCAATGGTGTCGATATCGCGGTTCAAGGCATCTGCTGGTGCGGATCGATCCGTGCGGAGCCGTTCGGCGATGGTGCGGCGCTCCCTTTGATAGATCTCGATCATGCTGCGGAGATTGCCGATCGCCTCGCCGGTGACTTGAGAAATGATCCGCCGAGAAGCTTGAGAATCGCGGACGCCGGTGAGCATCGTGACAAGTTCTCCAATGCGGGCATCGGTCCGTTTTGAGCGCTCCATGATCTCGGTGGTGATCTCGGCCAAGCGTCTCTCACGGATGCCGAGGTGGATAGCAAGGGTTTCTTCCGATTGGCGGCGGGCATCAGGCGTGGCGACTGGTGAATCCTGTGCGCAGAGGATGGCGGCAGCGGTAAACCAAGTGAGGATGGTGATTTTCATGACAGTGAGGATTTACCGCCCGGATGACGCGTTGGCAAGATTTAGCACCATCCATAAATGGGAACAGGGCAACGGCGAACCCGTTAGTGCTGCGAAGACCTTGCTGGCCGTGGCGAGGCTGCATCCGGAGGCGGTCCGGGAGGCACTGGCGCTTGTTGAACTCCTCCATCAGCTTTCCAAGAATTTCCTGCACCGCTTCTATTCCCAGCGGCTTGAAATGCACGATCTTCGTCAGCCGGTTCACCAGCTCCAGATCGATCCGGCGAACCTCGCGGGGCTCATCAACCTCATCGCCACCATCCCGTTCCTGCTAACAAACCAGTTCGCTAAATCTGTGAGCTTGAAGCGAGCCATCAAAGCCAACCTGAGAGGACTCGGCTATGCGCTCTGAATCGGGCTAAAAAGAAACCCCGGACCCTGGCACCGTCGCTAAGGACGGGAGAAGGGCACCCGGGGTGCACGCAGGGAACTACTGCGAATTTTGACCCACACGCAAGCATGAACCCTGACTTCTTTGAAAAAATCCAACCTGCCCTCGCTGTTGAGCGGCTCGACGCTTATCGACAGGATCAGGCGGAGCCACGGGTTGCCCTTGCACGCTACCTTTGGAACATGGCCCTCTGTGAATCGCTGTATTCTCCTTTGCAAATGGTCGAAATCGCCCTTCGCAACGCCCTCCAAAGCTCATTGGAAAGCCACTTCCGCTCACCGCGTTGGTATGACGTGCCTGCTTGCTGGCACCTGCTCACCACCACCCAGCAAAGCCAGATCGCCGAAGCCAAGCAAAACCTGGCACGACAAAATAAACCCTTCGCCCCCGGACGGATTGTCGCCGAACTGACCTTTGGGTTCTGAACCGCCTTTTTCAACAAGCGCTCCGCCCAAAACCGGGACATCATTCAGTTGACCACACGGGTTTTCCACTCAGCGCCCAAATCCCAGCGCGACATCCGATCCCTGAACCGCCGCTTCACTCTCCTGCGCGAACTCCGCAACCGCGTCTTCCATCATGAGCGCATCATCCACTGGGTGGATCTCGACACCCGCCATGCGGCCATGTTGGAAACCATCGGCTGGATCTCCAACGAATTGCAGGAACTGGCAGCGGTATTGGATCGATTTCCAGCCACCCGCCAAGCACGCATTCAACCATGGTTGGATAAGCTCCGCCACCACTGGCCCGAATCTACGGGCCAACCAGCCGCTGTCCCCGATGCCATCGCCATCGTGCCTCAATCCTTCGACGCCAGCGACGGTGCGGAAACACCCTTCGGCCACCGCTGGGGCGGCAATGTGTTCTCACTAACTGCTGAACACATCACCGCCATGCAAGACGGTCAGGCAATCGCTCTGGACGTCATGAATGAGTATGTCGTGTTTCTCAAATCGGAACCCGAGCAGGAAATTACCAACGGGGAAGGAGCGAGCGATGGCGGATAAAATGATGAAGCCACTCTTCCAAAAAAATCATCGCAGCGAAAATTTTCGGATTTGGTAGTAAATCGCCGCTTTGACATTCAACTTTCTTATTTCCTCATTTCAGCTTTTCTCCCTCAGTGCCTCACAGTTCCTCCCAGACTTTCCTCCGCGAGCTCGACAAGAAGCTCTGGACCGCCGCAGACAAGCTCCGCTCCAATCTCGACGCCGCCGTTTATAAGCACGCGGTGCTCGGCCTGATCTTCCTCAAATACGTCTCGGACTCTTTCGCCCAACGGCAGGCGGACATCGAGGCGATGCTGAAGGACCCGGAAAACGACTTTTTCGTGGACCCGGATGGCTACGACAAGCCCGCCCACTATGACGAGGCGATCCACCGGGAGCTGGAGGAACGGGACTACTACATCGAGAAAAACGTGTTCTGGGTGCCGGCGCTGGCGCGGTGGAAGACCTTGCAGGACTCCGCCAAGCTCCCGGCCGGGACGGAAATCACGGTAAAGAACGGGAAAACCACCACTTACAAGATCACCTCCACCGGCAAGCTCATCGACGACGCGCTGGAGGCGGTGGAGAAGGAGAACCCGAAGCTCAAGAACGTCCTCAACAAGAACTACACCCAGCTCCAGATCGATCCGGCG
>JANPAU010000184.1:0-5364 GCA_031430055.1 Akkermansiaceae bacterium
CTTCTCAACATGTCGGTCAACGAAATCGAACTCTCGGTTCGTGCCGCCAACTGCCTCAACAACGCGAACATCACCTCGGTGGGACAACTCGCGATGAAGTCCGAAGCGGAGATGCTCAAGTATCGCAACTTCGGCAAAAAGTCCCTCAACGAAATCAAGGACAAACTCGTCGAACTCGGCCTCGGCCTCGGCATGTCCTTCGAATCCTCGTTGCTCTCTGGACCGGCAGCAGCATCCCGCGGCCCACGCCTCGGTGCAGAAGACGAAGCTCCAGTCGGCCTTGCCGATTTGATCGCTCAAAACCTCGACGACTAACCTTTACTACTAGAAACGGAAGCACCCGATGAGACATCGCAGCAAAACAGTTAAACTTAAACGCAAGACCTCGCACCGTAAGGCTCTGCTTGCCAACATGGCAATCAGCCTGATCGAGCACGGCCGCATCAAAACCACCCTCGGCAAAGCCAAAGCACTTCGTCCAGTCGCGGAAAAGTTGGTTACCCTCGCCAAGCGCGACGACCTTCATTCCCGCCGTCTGGCCATCGCTTTTCTTCACCAGAAGGAGACCGTGCAAAAGCTTTTCTCGGTAATTGCTCCTGCAGCTAAGGACCGCCAAGGTGGCTACTGCCGCATCACCAAGCTCGGCGCCCGCATGAGCGACTCCGCACCGATGGCAATCATCGAGTGGGTCGACCGCGTCGCTCCAGCCGATGAGGAGCCTGTCGAGGAAGTCGCCGCCAAGGAAGAAGCACCCACACCGATCAAGAAGGTCGCGAAAAAGAAGGCTTCCGAAGAAGTCGTCGAAGTGGCTGGGCAATAATTCCCTGAACTATCAATTCAGAGCCGTCTGCGTTCACCCGCAGGCGGCTTTTTGTGTTGGTCAGCGAGTCCGAGAATAAAGCTACAGAGTTTCTCCAGCTGGTAATTCAATGGTGCGCCATCCTTCGCGATTCCTTATTTCACCACTCGCAGAGGCTTTCCAGATACGCGGCGGATCCATCGCGGAGCCAGCCGTCGAGCTGGGATGGGTCCTTGAGCTGTTGGCCGCGGAGGCGGGGGACGGCGATGTAGTGTGTTTCGAGTGTGGGGAGTTTGCTCATGTCCACCCACAGTTTTTCGAATTGGCAGACGGGGAAGATGTCCTCTTGGCCGTGACCCCAGCGTTTTTTGACTTCTTTGAGGGTGATATAAGTGGGCATCCGTGCGGCGAGGTTGCGGATGGCGGTGTTGATTTTTTCCAAGTTGGAGAGATCCGTGCGAGTGAGTTGGAAGGCTGCTAACAGGGCGTCGATCTGAATCCAGCAGGTATTGCTGTTATAGTAGGAAAGATTGAACTCATCTTCTTCGCGCGGCATGGCAAGGCCCTCAACAAGCTGGGGGCGACCATTGACGCGGGCGAGGCCGCCGCCGCGGTCTTCGAGGCGGCGAGTGATGACCTCGAAACTGAGGCCCGCACCACTTTCGAGGTGGTGGCCTAGCAGGGCGGGATCGACATTCATGCCAACGGTGTCGATGTTGTGGAGGACGAGGGTTTGAAGTTGAGGTCGCTCTTTGAGCAAAGCGCTGAGAGTTCCGTTTCGCAAGAGGTTAGGAACTTCATACCAGTGGCCGACCGGGTGCAGGCACTGGAGTGGGAGATTGTCGGTGTAGTCGTTCGTTTCCCCAGTGGATTCGGCCCAATGAAGGAGCGCAGTGCGGAGTGAGTCGCGGACTTTTTGCTGTTGGATGTCGAGCACCTGTTGGGGCATTTCTTCCCATGCGAAGCGGAGGTCGCGGACGGTGGGGACGGTGCGCAGGCCGATGGATTTTCCTTGGGAAAGATAGAGTGGGCCGTCGTAGTTGTAGTTGCCGTAGTGGTCGAGGAAGCGCGCGGTCGGTCCGTGAGAGAAGTAGCTGGTTGTGAAAATATGGGGTAGGGATGTGCCCGCTTCGCGCCCGGTTTTGCGGCTTTTCGCAAGGTGCGTCTCGATGAACGAGCGGTGGCGACCGCCGAGTTTGCAAAACGGATGCAAGGCCTTGACGACGCCTGCGCCCTGCGTCCAGCGGGAACCCGCACCGGCGGCAAGGGTGACAACGGCGACCTCACCATTCTTCAAGGCCGTGAGTCCGATCTTCCGGGAATTGACGGAGATGCTTGCGGACTGAGAGAGGTCCGTTTCATGCACGTCCTCGATGATGGCATTGGCGGGGAGTCGATTCTGGGCGAGGCCGATGCGCCCCGCCTTGAGGTCTTCGCGGATTTGCTCGTGAGCCGTGCGGTCGAAGCCGTGTTGCGCGAGGATTTCGGTGAGGGATTCGCTGTTGCGACTGTGGGATTGGCTGCGAGGGAAGATGGAATCAAACAAGGTTTGCACCATGCCCCGGAGCTCCGGATGGTCGCGGCAGGCGGTGGCGAAATGGTCGAGCTCCGCGAGGCGAAGCGGTGAAAGCTCGTGGCGACCTTTTCGCAATAGCTGGGGAACGATGTAGCTGTAGTAGCCGGAGGGCATCAGCGCGTCTTCACCGAGTAATAGATCCGCCCAAGTGCCACGCTCGTTGATGGCGAAGTCGTAAACCACCGGCTCCATCGCAAAGGGTAGGGCGGATGCTAACATTTCCTTGGTTTCGGACATGATGGCCTGAAGTCTCGTCTGGCCTTCGCTCTTGCGCTCGGGGGCGAAGATGAATCCCATACCGCCGCCGGCCATGCCGCCGAGCATCCAGAAGCCCCAGAAATCTTTGCCGAACTCGGTGCTGATCTTTTCAATGAGTGTCTCGGTGTAGAGGTTGCTGGCCCATGGAATAATCGACTGGATCGGCTGGCGGAAATTCTCCGTGGTGGCGGCACCGATGGCGGGGATGTCGCCGGTGTGAAGGGCGGTGAGAATCCGTTCGAGAATGCCGTGGGTCTGCTGGCGTGCGATCCACTCGGGACCGTTCCGCAGTAGGTATTTCTCGGTCACCATTTCAAGAATGGGGCCGACGTTCTGCGCCATGCCGCCGTGGACGAGGACGAGTGAGTCTTGAAGTTTTTGGCGTGCAGAGGCCGGGACGTCGGTCTCGTCGAGCACCTTGTGGGTGGGCATGAGGCGGCCGCGGGAGATGCCTTGTTCCGGGTCGCCTTCTGAGGCGAAGGTGCCTTGGATGAGTTTCATGCCGGGCCAGACACCGCCGGAGTCTTGCCAGCCGCCGCCGGAGCCGCCAATCCACTCGCCTAGCAGGGCGCGGGCGAGCACGATACGGCGCTCGCTTTCTTCGAGTTGACCGGTGAGTGAGCGTGCTTGGCCGGTGGCTCTCATGCAGACGCTGATGAGGGCGGCGAGTAAATTGGTCGATACGGCGAGGCGTGAACCTTTGGGGATGTTGTTGACGTTAGAAACGAGTTCCAGGCCTTTTCCTTGGCCGACTACGCGGGCTAACAAATCTGCCAGACTTTGGCCTGAGCCTTCGATGCCGGGTGGGACGATTCCACTGGCGATGACGGCGGCCTTGAGCAGGCCGAGGTAGTCTTTGGCAAAATCGAAGACTTCATTGAGGTTAGAAATTTCCGCGCTGCAGCCGAGATCGACGCTGGTGAGGCGGAGAACGGGCTCTTCGATCACTCGGAGGCTGGCTTCGACGGGTGGGCTGGGTGCCTTGTCACGACCGTGGACGGCGAGGTCGATGGAGATGTTGAGAACCTTCGCTCCTTCTGGATAGTCCATGCCGAGGAAGAAGATATCGCTCCATCCGCAGTGGGTGAGATCCATCCGCACCGGGGTGCGCTCGCGAAGAATCGGATAGGTGCCGGTGGCGGGATCGCGCCGGGTCATTTCCGGGCGGATCCGGAGTGGTTGGTCAGCCGGGTGGCCCATGCGGAACATCCATTGATTCCCACTCACGCTGCGGACGCTCCTGCGGACTTGATCCGCAAGGGTCTGGAAAGCGAGGCGCTGATAGACGGAGGCAAGTGCGCTGGAAATCCCATCGCTGGGGCCTCCGGATTCTTGGAACTTGAGGAAGACGTCGATGGCTTCTTCAAAGCGGCGTTCCAGAAGGTTCTCGTATCCTTTGAAGGGGATCGCACCGGGCCTTTCTGAAGTGAGACGGAGAGGGAGGTGGAAACGGTGGATCGAGTAGAGAAACAAGAGGGCGCGGACGCGGTGATAGAGGTTCTCGCTACTGCGGCGGAAGGTGTCTAGCTCGTTGGCTTCTGCAAGGAGTTCCACGAGACTGAGTTTTTCACAGGCCGCGTCGAGTGAGAGATCACGGACTGCGGCGTCCGAGGAAGTGATGAGATTGAGTAGAGCCATGGCAGGGTGAGCTTAGGCGTGAGATTGTGCGAGAAGCTCGACGATGTTAGTGAGTACCTCATCGCGGTCCTTTCCTGCGAGACCAAGGGCAAGCTGGGCAGAGAGAAGTCCGTAGCGCACACCGATGTCGTGTCTGCGGCCTTGCAGTTCGTGGGCAAGGTAGCGCTCACGGCGGGCGATTTCTGAGAGTGCGTTGGAGAGATCTGCGCGGCCTTCAACAAGCTGGCGGGCGAGGATTTCCATGACGGTGGGGGTGAGGACATGGAGGCCGAAGAAGCAGAGGTAGTTGCCAGCGCGGAGTCCGGGGACGACGAGCTTTTGCTCGGCCTCGGTGGGAGTGGGTTTTTCGATGACGGTCTCGACTTGATAGAGCAGATCGCTGCCAGGAAGTCGGCGACCACCGATAGCGCCGTAGAGCGGGAGCTTGCTCTCGTGAGTGGCTTGTACCGCAGAGACGGCAGAGTCTTCCGAGGCGGCGGTTGCAAGCAATTGGGCGGCGCAGGATACTTGGGTGCGGCTTAGGTAAAGGTGATCGCCGACCATCAGGAGAAATGGATCTTCAGCGGTGAAATCAGCAGCGCAGTGGACGGCATGAGCGTAGCCGAGTGGCTCGCGTTGCTCGATGAAGCGCATGTGACTGGCGTGCGGTCCGGCGGCAGCGGCGTAGGCGACCTCATCGCCGGGACAAATGATTACTGCAATTTCTTCGATACCGGCGGAGGTGATTTCATCTGCAAGAATGGCAAGTGCGGATCTCGAAACTCCGTCACGATCGACGAGAGTCTGGAGGGGGAGGGTGCGCTGGGTCTTCCCGGCGGCGGTGATCACGGCTTTGCTGACTTTCACGGATGTGATTCTGTGAAAGTTTTGGGTGTTGGCAACTCCCGAGAAGGCGGATGCTTGAAATATCCCATTTTCCCCTTGCCAAGAGGGGGCTGATCCCTAGTTTGCCCGTCCCATGCCAAGAGTCGGAGGAAAAGCAAAAACACGGAAAGCCGTTGCCAAGCGTTTCAAAGTCACTGGGACAGGGAAAATTCTTCGTCGGAAACAAGGGGCTCGCCACTTGTTGCAAGGCAAGAACAGCAAACGCAAG
>JANPAU010000185.1:0-8761 GCA_031430055.1 Akkermansiaceae bacterium
GCTGTTTTTTTGGAACAGGGTGTCGCGAAGAGCCTTGATGGATTCTTTGGAGATTTTGGTTGGAAGAATGCAGTAGCCGCCGTGGGGAAAATTCATTTGCCTACAACTCGCTTGAATTCTTCAGAAGTCATGCAAGCAGAGGGATCCGCATCCATTTCGGCATCCCGACGCAGCGCTCCCGCGTCACCATCATCATCGTCCTCACCATCGACGAAGCCCACGTCTCCGCCCGCATCCAAGAGCTGCTCAAAGACGAGAGTAACCAGCTCAATGTCGACGACGCCGCTCGTATCATCGGTTGTTGGAAGACCTTGTCCAAACAAGATCTCAACGCTGGCCTCAGCTCGTATTCCGAGCCGATGCGCCGCGCCGTCCAGTTTTTCAGGCCACACGATAAGGTGTGGGATCCTCCGCAACCCAACACTTTTGGTTGCCGCGCCATTCCTCAGCAGCAGCAGCCCCCTCAAGAACGTTTTTTAAAGTACGGCCGACAACCTCGCCGAGTGCGGGGGGCACCGAATTGCCGATTTGTCGAAACTTGGTGCATTGACTTCCAGCAAAGGACATCCCTAACGGGAATCCCTGCAAACAAGCGGCTTCCTCAACAGTTAAACGTCGGAGGTATTTTGGAACTTTAGCGACTGGTTTCCCACCAGCCATAAGTCTCCCGTGATAACCCGTAACCCACGGGACGGCATTCTCCGCGAGGCTTTGTTGGTCGATGATTGGAGTTCTATTTCCGCCCATTGAGGCAGGAAGAGTTAATGATGGAGCGTCCAAATCCATTGGCCTTCCTTGCCCGTTGAACAGCATTCCAGCAAAAGGACTCTTTCGAAGAACCGGAGTCTTCGCAGCGGTTACGATTGCTTTGCAGATCGAATGATTGCCAATTTCCCGATAAGCAGGCAAATCCGTCAGCGCAGCTCTTACCGTTTTACGAGCACCGAAGCTAACGGGGGTCGGCATGATTCCATCTTGAATGCCGACAAGAAACATCCGTTCTCTTAGCTGGGCAACCCCGTAGTCGGCGGCGTTTAGCACAAGGAGACGAGTTTGGTAGCCGAGTTTTTCCCCCTTGGCTTGAAGGGCTTCCATAGTTCCCGCCCACCTCGCATTGGTTGCAAGAGCTTTAACGTTCTCCATCACGAAAGCACGAGGACTGATGTGTTCCACAACTCGAAAAAATTCCCATACCTGGCGGCTGCGTGGATCATTTGGGTCCATTCTACCAGCTACTGAGAATCCCTGGCAGGGTGGTCCACCAATCACAACATCTGCCGAGCCTCGATCCGGCAACTTCGCCTTGGAAACATCACCACACTGGATTTCAGGAATCAAAAAGCCTCGGCGATTCAGCTCGTTGGAATACGTCTCTAGTGCGAAGGGGTCGATGTCGTTGGCCCAGATGGTCGTGAATCCTGCATCATGGAATCCAAGGTCCAATCCGCCACAGCCAGTGTAGAGTGAAACGCACTTCATTTATGCTTATTTGGCATGAGCCCGATTTTTGTCAACACTTCTGAGGCTTTTTCTGCAAAATCGCCTCGCGTGCCCCAAAAATCATTCGACGAGGAGCTGGGAAAGTATTTCGCCGACCATCGGAGGGGCCTTTCTATTTCCCAAGAGTATCTTGCCGAAATTTTGCGACGAGATCAGACCTTTGTCTCCAAAGTCGAGACTGGGAAGCGCACTGTGTCCCTTTTTGAGTTCATCCGCTGGGCAAGGGCGCTGAATCTGTCCGATCAGGAAGTGCTAACCCTCCTCAACAAATTGGAATCCCATGCTCAATAGTCTTTCTGTCCTCCCGCTGAGTCCATTCGAACTGCAGAACGGTATTGCGGATGCGGTTTTGCAACTCGAAAGCCGAGGCTTAACTGAAGAAGAGAGCATCTTAAAACTGGGATATGATTTTGACGTCTGGCTGGACGATGGAACTTCCAGAAATCGATTCCCCCCAGATCTCGTCCTGATTCTTGAGAGAGCTAGTTGGTCTGGTCCGAACGGGCAGGTTCGAAGCATCTGTTACGCCTCTCTGATCGCTAAACTCACCGGGCGATTCACGAGAAATCGAAGGGATGCGGCGATTGTGCTTTCACAACTTCCCTTGATCCTACAGTTGGCCCATAACTTCCGAGCATCCCCCGCAAGAATCGCTCGGGTAATGGGGCAAACTGAAAAAAGAATATCCGTTGACTGGCGCATGGTGGATTCGATTCTAACTCATTTTGGAATCAAAAGTAAATTGGACCAGCAAGCTGTTGCTCTACTTCTTCAGGACGACAGGGAAAATTCTGATCAGGAACTTGTCGATTCTACGGTTGCCACCGTTGCTGAGATGCTCATCGAACAAGCCGAAAATCTTGGTTTGGACCAGAAATTCCAAGACGGTGTGATTCGCCTCTTTGCTCCGGAAATAGGGGCGTCTTTTGTTCCTTATCTTCAGATACTTTTATATATCAGCACGGTTGATCACTTTTTCGATCATCCACCAGAATTTATTTATACATTCAAACCTAGAGGTGAAGTTGCTAATCTGATATTTGGAGTCTTTCCACCCGAATTAGCTCCGGGTGGAAATCCGATGCTCAACAACTTCAAAGCAGTAAATCGGATCACTCTGGATTGGGCTGATTCAAGGCCAGACAACCGCGAGCAGGCTAGGGCACTTGTGGAAATTGTGGAAGGATTGTCATCTTTGGCATATTCGCCACGAGTCCAGATTTCGTCATTGTTGCGAAAGGCCATCGTCAGATACATCGAAATTAACACACCTGCTCCCATACACGTCGAGCAGCAGACTGATTTTGAGGCGATCAAACGATTTGTTCGAGGCGTTTCCGCAAGCCAAACTTGCACGAGGGGAGTGATCGAACAACGTGTCGTTGATTTTCTTGCTGCCATTGAATATCCTCTTCCTGAATGGCGGTCACGAGGACTTGGCGATCCAGTGAACGCAAGCAACTCTTCTTCAAGAAAGCTTGGGGATTGCGATTTTCAAAATATTTCTGAAAGAAAGTGTGTCGCAGTCGAAGCACATGCCGGAAGACTAACCGATGTCTATGTAAGAGAGCACTTGCGGACGCTGAGGATCAATCTGCCGTCACGACTCGAGGAGTGGTCGCGGATCTCGGAGTTGAGTGAGTGGCGATTGCATCTGCGCTTCTTGGTTCATGAAGATGCTCGTTCTGGTGCCGAAATTCACGTTCATGAGGTGGTGGGTGCTCCAGTTGAGGTTCTGACTTACATCCAATATTTCGAGAGGCTTTTACCAGTTATGGAATCCGACATTGAGAGCGCGATTCGTTTGTTCAATCATTGGGTGATCACCGTGCTCGATGCAAACAACACTCCGATTGCGACAAAGCAGACGGCCAATTCCCTCCTGTTGGATTGAAGAATATCTTGTCATCCGCATTGCCAATCTCTCGGCGGGACACCGTCACCGACACCGGCCTCATGCATTTCCAGCGTGCCTATCCGGCAAGAGATGAAGGGGAGAGCCTGAGCAAGGAAAACCTTTTCTACTACATTTACAGGCTGCTGTATTCCCCGGACTACCGCAGCCGCTACGCCGACAACCTCGGCAAGGAACTCCCGTGCATCCCCGCGACGTTTTAAAACGGACCGAAAAAATCAAAAAAGCTACTTGCGATTTCAGAGTTTGTCCTTTGCTTACCGCTTCCGCATCGCAGATGCTCAGTTCCCGTAACATTTTTATAATGACGGAGAAAAATTAGAAAAAAAATGACATTAGGTGGTGAAGTATCTGCAACTTTAGGTGAGCTGTCAGCTAGTATCTCGGTTCCTACAAGTTTCCCAGGTATATTTATTACGGGTAGTGCTGCTCTCAAACTCCAAACATTCAAAGTTACCTTGTCGGGGGCATATGACGAATCGGAAAAAAAGCCATTCAGCGATTTCAAGGGTGGTATTGGGTTCGAAGCGGGTATTGAGGTGACGGTTGGTCTGGCTGCAGGCCCACCAGGTTATGAACTCGCCGAAGCAAAATTGACAGGAAAAATAAATGTCACATCGACGGGTGTTTTTACGCGTGTTGATCGCGATATTAAGCTTGGCGGAGCTGTGACAGCGAATGCCCTTCGAGTGAACGGAACTGTTGATTGGGTTGCGGGAATTAGATTTGGTATTGCAAAAACTGAAAACTACGATATCAGTAATGCGTATAGCGTCCCTTTCGAGGATAAAACCATTTGCGCACTACCATTTTAATTTTTGTAATTTATGAAATTTAAATTGAGAATAATAGTTTTCATAATCGTAATAGCTTTTATTCTTTCCGGTGTTTTTTATTTGACGCGGAAAAACGGTCTGCGCAAGAATTTTGTAGATGTTAAAAATCATTACAATATTACTCTTATACCTTTTAAAGAACCTGTTCTAATTGGTTTTGAAGCACCTCCAATTAATCCAATATATAAAAAATACTTAAATGCTTACGATATTGCATCTAATCCATCCGATTATACATACGAGGAAGCATTTAGCGTGGCAACTAAAGAAGTTACGAGCAAACTTAATAGAGAAAAATATTCGTTAGTCCAAGACATAAACAAAAAAAATCCGGCATATACACAGTCTTCTGTGGACTACCTAATAAATATTACAAATCTTACTTCTCATGATAAGTATCTAATCGTAGGATATCGATCTGGACATCACAAAAATAGTGACATTAGCCCAACGGGAAGAGGTATTTCTCCATTATACTATCAAAATAAAATTTGGAAAGCTTGTGGATTCTTACCAGAAATTCGTGGATTAAATGAAAAGCTGGATTTCACGGATATTGTCAAAATAGAGAAATTATTAATTTCCAAATGACTTAAATGAATGATGTCATGGCTCACCGATTCATGGAATGCTTGTCGGAACAGGAAAGGGTGCCTAATCTCGCTCATTACCTGGGGATACCCAGGGCGATGTGGCGGAGTTAGAAATTTCCACTATACAAAATTCTCTGGGGTCAGTCCGCGCATCACAACAAAACTCTGGTTCGGTGGGCAGGGTCGGCCCTAAATAACAGACATTAAGGCTGAATACCAACGTAAAAACGACATTGGCAGTTTATGATAAAATACCGGTCAAGCGCTGAAGGGCGGGGTCAATATGGAATACTCCGGGCGGTGGGCTTGGTGTTGTTGGTAGCTGCCGTATTGCTGGGGCTGTGGGTTGGTTTTGATAGTAAAAAGGGCGGGTCCGCGAACCAGAAGGGAGCCTCCAGCGCGGCACGGAGGAATGTTGCGAAGAGCGGGAAGGGCAAGAGGCGGAGAAGCTGGGGGCAAGCGGAACCGGTGTTGATGAAACAAGGGTCCGCGCCAGTCCGAGACAGCCTCTCCAGTTTCGGGCGAAGCCGGTGGCACCAGCGGCGGTGTTTGCGGTTCTGGCGAGTGGGAAGCAGACAGTGGACGAGCGAATGCACCAGGTCTAGGGAATGCGTGGGATTTCACTTTCCAAGGAGGAACGCGAACCAGTGTTGGCATTTCTAGCGGGCAAGGGAGTGCCAGAGGGTATGGGCAAAGGTTCCATGCATTGGCTGGCGGACGAACTTCTCACGGTGATGCGGCTCCAAGAGCCGCCATGGGCTGGCTTGGCAGATGAGCTGGGGAAGGCAGCCTTCCAACCAGGCACCGATCCGGTGGTGCGGGACTACATCATACAGTACCTCGGCCATCTGTGGGAGCAATATGGAGCCAGGGAAGAAATCGAAAAGACCTTGTGGCAAGCGGTCGCGACTTCCGATGAAACCACACCCGGCACCGCCCTCATCGCCCTGAGCCGGGGCTACGAGCGGGACGGGGAGACGGAGAACTTGGCAAAAGTCCGGTATCAAGCTCTTGCCCTCGCACAAAATCCGACGACTCCTTTGCCCGTGCGGGTGACGGCTCTCTCCATCGCCGGTGACGGTGGCGGAGAGGAAGTAAAGCAACTCGCGGGAAAGTTGGTCGGGAATTCGGAGACCCCAGCGATCTTGAAAAAAGTGGCGGAATGACTGGTAAGATGAAAGGTCCGAGGCGGCAGATTTGGGAAAGAAGCGAAGAAATCTCGTCTTGCACGCCCGCCAAGACCCACGCTTGAACTGTCCGTGATCCCGCCTTAAGCTTCGCTCCTCCATGAGTTCATTCGAAATCAAAGTGCAGGAAGCACTCGCCAATCCCAAAAATCAGGGAGAAATCCACGACGCGGATGCCATGGGCACCGTCGGCTCGCCCGAATGCGGCGATATGCTCCGGATGTGGCTGAAATTCACCGAAAAGGACGGCAAACGCGTCATCGACCGTGCTTCATTCCAAGCCTTCGGCTGCCAGACAGCGATCGCGGTGGCGTCGATGGCGACCGAGCTTCTCCGCGGAAAAACGGCGGATGAAGCGAAACATCTCACCGTCCAAGAACTCACCGGCGATCTCGGCCCACTGCCGCCGATGAAAATTCACTGTGGCCAACTCGTGGAAGGCGCATTGAGAAATGCCTTGGACAATGACGCATCCGCGCCGCCAAGCGTGGAGCTCAGCACCGGAAATATGGCTCCCACCTTGGCGGCTTCCCTCCACCGACCCACGGCGGGCAAGCTGCGCATCGTGCCGCTCGACTGAGGCGAGGTCATTATTTTTCATGATGACGATAAAGATCGGCGATCCTCGCCGTTAGCTATTTCTCAGACCCATTTTATTCCGTGCTCGAGCTCAAAGAAGTCAGTTTCACCATCCGCAAAAACGGCGAGGAGGTTCCCTTGGTGGATCGCGTTTCGATTGTGATTCCCAAGGGTCACTTCATGGCCATCGTCGGTCCCTCGGGCTGCGGCAAGACGACCTTGCTCAAGACCATCGCGGGGCTCAATCCCGAGTCGGCCGGTGCCCTCTTCTGGGACTCGCGAAATCTATCCGAAGACGGAGACTTCGCGCCCTCGGAAATCGGCTACGTGCCGCAATTCTCCATCGCCTATGATCCTCTAACCGTGGACGAGTCGGTGGAAGCTGCGACTCGGTTGCGCATCCGTTGCGAGAATACCGCGGCACTCGACCACCGGATCGACCGGGTGCTCGATGAGACCGGCTTGAGCCCGATCAGCGACCGCCAAGTGAAAGTCCTCTCCGGCGGGCAGAAGCGCCGTCTTGGCTTGGCGATGGAGCTCGTCTCCGACCCGAAGCTGCTGCTTTGCGACGAGGTCACCTCAGGGCTCGACCCGCGTTCGGAGCGCGAAATCGTCCACTTACTGCATGATCTCTCGCGCAAGGATGGCCGGATCGTGCTCTCGGTGACGCACTCACTGGCGCATCTTGAGCTGTATGATTCCATCCTCGTGATGCACGAAGGGCGCGTGGCCTTCCATGGTCCGCCGGATCAAATGAATCACTATTTCTCCGTCGCAGACACCGAG
This sequence comes from Akkermansiaceae bacterium, assembly GCA_031430055.1. GTDB lineage: Bacteria > Verrucomicrobiota > Verrucomicrobiia > Verrucomicrobiales > Akkermansiaceae > Luteolibacter. The sequence goes on from JANPAU010000185.1 coordinate 7,397, forward strand.
GAAATTTACCCCCGGCTGGCGACGCAGCCGTCCGAGCGCTGGCACAGCTCGTGGCAAAAACACTGCGAGTCCTATCAGCAAATGATTCGGAAGAACCGCTCGCGACTCATTGCAAATGGTGATCTCCAAGTCCCGCCGGAGCCGGATGTCATGATCGAAGGCGATTCTTCTGCCGCCGCTGCGGTGGAAACCAAGGCACCGGAGTTACCCGGTTTTTTCAGCCAATTCGCGACCTTGCTCTCTCGCCGCTGGCGGATTTTCTTCCGGGATCGCGGCCAGGTTTTCCTGCAACTGGCGATCATCATCGTTTTCCCGATTCTCGTCACCATCTTCAGCGACAAAGCCTCGGGAAACATCCGCCGCTACTCAGACACGCGGCAGACGGATTTCGTCGCCGCCATCCAAGAGCAACAAAGCGTGCGCTCCGACCAAGCCAAGGTCGGCTCGGCCATCTCCGGAATCATCATGTTCCAAGTGGTTTTGCTCTCTCTGATGGGCTCGAACAACTCAGCCCGCGAAATCGCCGGGGAGCGCCCGATTTATGAGAAGGAAAAATTCGGCGGCTTACGCCCCTCCGCTTACCTTGCCTCCAAGGTGGCCTTCCTCGCCTGTTTGGTAATCGGGCAATCGCTGTGGATGGCGTTTTTCGTCAACTTCTTCGGGGTGTTCCGTGGCGATTTCATCCAGCACGCGGGCTTTTTGCTACTGATCAATGCCGCGATGACAGCCATCTGCCTTGCGGTCTCCTCGCTGATGCGCACGGCGGAACAAGCATCGTTGCTCTCGATCTATCTGGTTGGATTTCAATTACCGCTCTCCGGAGCCGTGCTGGCATTGCCTGAAAATATCGAGGCCTTCACCCGCCCATTTATCTCCGCCTACTGGGCGTGGTCCGGCTCGGTCGAGGCCTTGCAAACCCAAGTACACGCCGCCGTGAAGTCGGTCATCGATACCAGCCTCTCCGCACAAACCATCTGTCTATATGTCTTGGGTGCGCATATCACGGTGGCATTAGTCGCCGCTTGGGCCGGAGTTCGCAGACCGCAGTGGGACTGAGTGCGTTTTCGGCCTCGATTTTGGTGAATTCCTCGCTAGTTTCTACTTCAAGACCCTTTCAACCATGGCACGTCGCGCAAGTTCATCTCTCCATCCGGGCATCATCATCGGTGCCGTCGCCGCCATCGTGGTGGCCATCGTTGCCGGGAAATCTCTCCTTGGTAAAAAATCCGCAGGCTTCGGCGACATCGCCAAGCTGAGCGTCACCGAGCTGCTCGACAACGGCAACAGCCTGCGCGGCAACGAGTACGTCATCGAGGGCCAGATCGAGGAAAAACTCCAGTGGACAACCGGCCGCGGGCAATTGGT
>JANPAU010000186.1:0-2848 GCA_031430055.1 Akkermansiaceae bacterium
GCACCGGGCTTCGCCTTGGGGATTGCTCCTTTCGACGCCGGTTTGGCTACATGTTGGACACTTATTTGACATGTTGATCACATTTCAGATCAATAGAGAAGCCAGTCTTGGCCTGGCGCACCAGATGGACGCAGATGAAGAACGCAGATCACGATTGGATTTTCTCTCTATCCATCTGCGTCCATCCTGTGCATCTGCGGTTCGATTTTCTGATTCTTTTGAACTAAGCTGACCGTATTGCGCGAGACGGGACAGCCACTTTGCTGCTCGTGCATTTTTGCAATCTCGGAGTTAGGCCATCGCTGCGGCGGACTTCCGCAGTTCCATCACGGTGAGCGGTGGCACGTTGAGCAGGCACAGATCACGCCGTGAGAGGTCAAAAAGCTCGTGTTCGGAAATTTGAAGGGAAAACTGATAGGTGATGAAAACCGTGTCTGGCCCCATCGCCAGCGAGATATTTGCAAGCAGCTTTTCCCGGAGATCGCTCTCCATGATCGTGAAAGGAATGCCTGAGACGATGTAGTCAGGATTGGAAACGCCTAAGTCTTGCAGGGTGTTTGCAAGGTGCAGCGCGTCCGCATGCACGACTGTCACCCGCCGGTCGTGGGCGAATTGTTTTTCCAAATGGGCGGCAAAGTGGTCGTCCAGCTCGATGAGGATCAACTTGGACTCTGGGTTCATCCGCCGGACGATTTGGCGAGTGTGGCAGCCTTCGCCCGGTCCGAGCTCGATGACGACCCGGGGTTTCGAGAAGTCGATGCGCTTGGCCGTTTTCCGGGTCAGAAATCCCGAACTCGGGACGAGGTAGCCGACGCGGATGGGATTTGCGAGGACGCGTTTGAAAAAAAGGAGGCTCATAGGAGTGAGGAATGCGATTGAATACGGAACACCGCAGCAGGTCTAGCACGAGATTCAGGATCGAGGCGCTTCCAAGGGATTTAACCCCGCCGATAGAGAAGGATACAATCTCCATTCCCTCGCGCAGTTCCAAAATGCTCTTCATGCGGCGAGCCTTTCACGGAATCTCCCATGAATCAATGCGCCTGGGATGATACGCCAGAACGATTCTGCCGCCGCCATGCTTGGCGGAAAACTCCCAACCCGGGATGGCTTCCCAAAAAGCATTCAGGCCGAAACCCGGCGACTTCCCCCCCGGGATTCGCAAGATTTCGGCCTGATCGAGGTTAGGGACCTCTCTAGCATGTAAGGAACTCTGAAATGCGGACATCCCCCGATGTCCGCATTCCAAGCACGTAAAACACAAACAATTTCCAACAAAAAGTCATACGGGCGGACTGGCCAGCCCCCCGGCTGGCAACAGTCTTTCCGTTTTGCGGTGAACGACTTGGGGCGATCTGGATCGAGCGAAGCATGTCGTCAGGCCCCCCGGCCTGAGTGAGCTCGCTCATTTCGTATTCCTGAGTCGTGGATTCACCTGTCGATGAGAAACTTGTCCCGCTTGTCGATCCCACCCGAGCTCCCCCCGGAGCTTGGACTGAGTTGGTTTCGACAGTGTCGGTGAAGCTTGTCATCCCTACTCCAATCGCAGTTGAAGTTCTCTATTTCCAAATTTTATGAAAAACTTGATTTTAAATTTTAGAAACGATGACTTTCTCCCCTACCCGCTGGTCACCGTCCGCTCCGAGTGTGACTATACTGCCACGCGTCAAGAATTGTGAATTTTAGTGCAATGAGGAGAAGGGGCTTGAAACCCCTTTCTTTGCCGCATTGCCGGGAAGGCATGCTCGGCAGCGACCAGAAGCCGCCTGCGTTTATGACGATGGCCCGTTTTTGCGAGGATTGGACCCCTTGCAGTCATGGATTTCCCCACCCGCGTGGGGATGGCCCGTGAGGGGGACCAATTGTTACTGAAGTTTCATGTGAATTCTTGGTTTCATTTAATCTTGCAGGGTTCGCCCGATCATCAAATTCTTGCCACATGCGCAATCGTGTGAAGTTGGTTTGGTGGATGCTGGGTGCCGCAATGCTCGCAGTGCTCGGGTTTTGGACTTTTGAGGATCGGTTAAGTTCGGAAACCACGGTTTCAGACCCGCGGCAAAGTCTTACGGAACCGGTGAAGGATGCGATGCCGGACCTTCCCGGTCAGCCGAATGAGAAGGAAAAAGTGACATCCGCAGAGGCGGCGGAGGATGCTCAGGTTTCATCGGCCCCTGTGCCAAACCCTGCGGGGGTGAAGAATGACATGACGCATGTCGGCCCTGTTGGTGGTGCTGAGGAAACGCCGCGTGTCGCCGTGCGGCGGGTGCTGGCCGAGCGGTGGCTGGACCCGGAAACGAAGGATTCCCGGCGGCGCTTGCGGGTGGTGGAAACGGATTTCAAATACCCATTGCTGCGGATCGAGGATGAAGTCGTGCGCGCGGCTGATGGCTCGGAGCGGGTAATTTTCCGCCAAGCGGCGGTGGCGGATCATGTGATGGTCGGCCTGAAGGCGGGTGCCGCCGATGCCACGGCCCGACTTGCTGCTGCCGGCTGGAAGGTGCGCTCGGTGGGCCGGGATTTGTTCGTGCTCGTCGAGGTGGCAAATCCGACGGACCTGGATGCCTTGCCGGCGGCGGTGGATCTGCTCCGCCTCGCCATGCCGGAGGTGGCTTACGTCGAGCCGGACCCGATGGTGTGGGCGGATGTTTCTCCGAACGATCCGAAGTTCGTGTCCGGCGCGCTTTGGGGCTTGAATAACCCGGGCGGCCGCAGTGGCTACGCGGCGGATGCAGACATCGACGGACCCGAGGGCTGGGATGCGCTTCACGATGCGTCCGGCAGCGTGGTGGCGGTGGTGGATACCGGCATTCGCTATACTCACGAAGACCTTGCCGCTAACATGTGGAGC
>JANPAU010000187.1:0-7438 GCA_031430055.1 Akkermansiaceae bacterium
GAAGAGCTCAACTCACCTTCCATCATTCAACTGGCCGACCAAGCGACTGCCGCCGTCGATCCGGCACTTGACGCCGCGCTCGATGCCCGCCGCGGAATCGTCGCTGCCATCGTCGATCCCTACGTGAATGGAGTGCATGTCTCGCTTCTCGAGCACTCAGAAATCACCTCGGGCGACGAGTCTCTCGCAGAGCGTTGCCTCAGCGAAGGCCCTTCCGGGCTTTCTAAAAACGAACTAACCGATCTCCTCTATCTCGCACCCGCCATGCTCATGATGCACCGGGCCGTCTGGCTGCGGCCTGCGGAAGGAATGCATGAGGTCTGGACCCAAGCGGTCGAAAGTTATCGCCGCCGCCTTGATCAACCTGCTACCACAGAACCCAGTTAACCTCCAAACCGATGCTCCAACTCAACCCAGACCTCAGCGATCTCGTCACCGATGCCGCCGCCGGACTTGCCGAGCGCTTCCAGTCCAAGTCAACCATCACCGCCGCCGCTCCCGGTCGCGTCAATCTCATCGGCGAGCACATCGACTACTGTGACGGCTTTGTCATGCCCTTTGCGATTGATCGCTACATCGTCATCTCCGGTTGCGCGAACGGCACAAACCAAGCTCGCATCACCTCCGCCTTCAGCGCGGAAGTCGCCATTCTAGACCTCTCAAAACCCCAAGAAGTCGCCGAGCCAAAATGGGCGAACTACCTGCGCGGCGTGATCCGTGGATTCCAAGACCGCGGCCACCATATCCCAGGTTTCGACGCCTACATCCTTTCCTCCGTCCCCGGCGGCGCTGGTCTATCATCCTCGGCCGCGCTCGAGTGTGCCACCGCTACGTTTCTGGAAGGACTGCTAGACACCGTCCTCGACACCAAGGAAAAAGCCCTGCTCTGTCAGAAGGCAGAGCATGACTTCGCTCATGTCCCCTGCGGCATCATGGACCAATTCGCCTCCGCCTTTGGCAAGCCGAATCGCTTGATTCTCATCGACTGCCGGACAGGAGAACCTGAGCTTGTCCCCTTTGAGAATCCCGATCTCACCGTCCTTATTTCTAACACAATGGTGCATCATGAGCTATCCGACGGCGGCTACGCCATCCGCCGAAAGCACACGGAAGACGGACTCGCTATCCTCGGGAAAGCCTCCTGGCGCGATGTCAACGCCGCAGACGTGCAGGCAAATTGGGAGAAACTTGGCGATCCGATCAACCGCCGTGCCCGCCATGTGGTAGGCGAGATTTCCCGCACTATTTCCGCTGCCGCGGCACTTGCGAGAAATGATTTTGAAACCCTCGGCCCCTTGATGGCAGCCAGCCATGATTCCCTGCGCGACGATTTCGAAGTCTCCTGCAAGGAACTCGACATCATGGTCGAGATCGCCCGCAAGATCGGTCGCAACGGCGGAGTCATCGGTGCCCGCATGACTGGCGGCGGGTTCGGCGGCTCCACCGTCACCCTCTGCGAGTCCCGCAAAGCATCGACTATCGCCACCATCCTCGCCACCGAGTATGAAAAAGCCACCGGTATCAAACCGCAAATTTTCGCTTCCCGCCCCTCACTTGGGGCGCATTTGGTCGGGTAAAGTCGCCGGATGGTGATTGAGTTGGAGATGTTCAGCTTTGATTCTCGGCTGGCGGGATGAGCCAGTATTCATCCAGCAAGCGCCGTGGCCCGAGCAGGTGTGAGCCTTGCGGATCGATGAGAAAATAGCCGGAAAGTGCGCGCCGACCGAGCAACATCGGGCAGAGCATTTCGGAGCGGTTCGCCAGACTCAGGAGAATGCTCCAGCGTAAGCCACCCGCCAGCACGGCGGTGGTCTCGATGAAAATTCGTTTTTTCGCGGCTCCGATAGAACTACGAACCCGCGCGAGCCGCGCCACCCGAGCCTCACAGGAAATCACTTGGCCGTAGTGATTGGTGGTCTTGAAGCAGACCGTATTTTCGTCCGACGAGAGCACGACGTTTTCCGCGTGGATACTTGAGCTGCGTGCTCCGCTGTCGGTCTTGGCATTCATCGGGGAAATCCCAAGATCTGGCAGCGCGATCCATTCGCGGCGGCCGATGACTAACCGCGGCATGCCAGTCCCCCGCCACGGCAAACCGAGCGAGGCGGCAAGGTCCCTGGATGTGGAATCGACGGGCTGCGGGACGGCTTTGAAAATCGGTTTCACGGATTGAGGAGAGAGGCTGCCATCGCGCGGGCTTGTTCGCCACCGCCGCCTAACATGCGGACCAATTCTTGAATCCGGGTTTCACCGCTGACCGGATAGAGCCGCGAGCGAGTGCGTCCGCCGGAGACTTCTTTTTCGACGACGAAGTGATGAGTGGCGATTGCTGCGACCTGAGGGAAATGGGTGATCGCCACGACTTGATGCCGGGTGCCAAGTGCCGCCATTTTACGCCCCACGGCCTTGGCCACCTCGCCACCGACGTTAGCGTCGATCTCATCGAAAACCATCAACGGTGTGGCATCTTGGTCGGCAAGAGCGGATTTCACGGCCAACATCACGCGGCTGATTTCGCCGGAAGACGCAATTTGTCGGAGTGGCAGCAGGGGTTCGCCGGGGTTGGGACCGAATTGAAATTCAACAGACTCCAAGCCCTGTGGTCCTGGCTCGATGAGCAATTTGAGCGGCGCTTCAAAAGAGGATTGTTTGAACCCTAAATCCTTAAGTTGGCTGGAGATTTCCTTTGCTAGCTTGGGTGCAGCCTTGCGGCGGAGTGCTGCCAAGGATTTACCACCTGCATCCAGCGCCGCGCGGCAGGTGGCGAGTTCTCGCTCTAACGTTTCGAGCTTTTCGCCGCGGTTCTCGATGGTGTCCAAGCGCGTGGCCGCAGCGTCGCGGCGCGCGAGCACATCGTTGATTGAAGGACCGTATTTTCGTTTGAGAGATTCGATCAAATTGACGCGTTCTTCAAGGCTGGCGGCCTCGGCAGGATTGATGTCGAGTTCATCGGCGTAGTCGGCGAGGTTTCCTTCTAGATCCTGAAGCTCCAAGCAAGCGGTCTCTAACGAGGCAGTGCGTTCTCGGATCGATGGGTCAAGCTTTTCCAAATCCCGGACCACGCGCTGGACTTCTGTGAGACGTTCCAAGATGCCATCTTCACCACTCAAAGCGGCAGTCGCAGCAGCTGCCGCTTCGACCAAGCGACTGGCGTTCGACGCCCGTCGCCAGCGGTCTTCCAAGTCTTGTTCATCTTCAGGCTTGAGATTTGCGCCATCGATTTCTTGGAGCTGATAGCGCAGTAAATCGAGCTCCTGCTCGCTGGCATTCTCCGCTTGGCGGATTTCTTCTAACTCGGAAGACTTGGCACGCCAGGATCGGTAAAACTCCCGATAGTTGCAAACCGCCGATTCGGCCCCCGCGTAGGCATCAAGCATCGCGAGTTGGCGCTCGGTGGAGAGAAGAGATTGGTGATCGTGAGGTCCGTGAAGATCCACGAGGTGCTCGCCAAGGCGCTTCAACAACGAGAGGGTGACTGGCGAATCATTGATGAACTGGCGGTTTGCCGACTGCCCGATGACCCGGCGGATGATGAGCTGCGTGTCGTCGCACGGATCCAAGCCGCCGTCGGCAAGGATGGCGTTGATTTCCGAAGGATCTTTGAGTTCGAAGACCGCTTCCACCGAGCAGGTTTCTTCGCCCGTCCGAATCAGCGATTTCTCAGCCCGCTCGCCGAGAACGAGTTTCAGGGCACCCACGATGACAGATTTGCCGGCTCCGGTCTCACCGGTGACGCTGATCAACCCGGCACCGAGTTCCCAAGCGAGTTCATCCACCAAGGCGAGATTGCGAATTTTGAGAAGAGTAAGCATGCGTAAACTGAAGCGGAGTATGCAAGGGAAGCCGCCGGAAGCAATCGCGGCGTGTTGCCGATTTTCCCCAAAACTGGCACCTAAGCACCATCGGCGAACGATGTTTTTACGAATATGCCGCAAATCCTGATTGTTTTTAAAATTTGACAATCGATTCGCATTAAAGCTTTATGAGTCAGTCTGATATTCCCACTACGAAATCAACGAACCGTGAAACGCCGCGACGTCGAAATCATTCAAAGAGACGGCAGCTTTCTTGTCTTATTGGCGAGGGAGCCGTTACCCCTTTCGCTCGGTCAGATCGCTCGTGACGGAGAGTATCGGATGTCGAGTCTTTGCGATCGCATCGGTGTCTCCGAGCGTCATTTGCGCAGAATTTTTGAAGAAGGCATTGGGATCGCGCCGAAAGAGTGGCTACGCCAAGAGCGGATGGTAGAAGCTCGATCACGGCTTCGTGAAGGATCGCCTATCAAAGAAGTCTCCAGCGACCTTGGCTTCACCACTCCGAAAATGTTTTCTCGGGATTTTCAGACGTTTCATGGGGTGAAGCCAACGGATTTCCAGCGCAAAGAATTTGAAAAAATTCACAATGCAGCCTTCTGACTTCACCGCAATTCCCTCGTGGATTTCTTAAGATGAGAGGTTCTTGAAACAAAAAGCTTGGAAGGCTTCGTCTTTCAAAGACGGTTCCGGGATCGGAAGGATACAATTTCTTACAAACGCGTTGCGCCTCCGCCGGAAAGAGAGAGACTGCCGTCGTCCATGAATCCTGATTTCATCCGCGAAGCTCTTCGCCAAGTCCGCTACCCCGGTTTTTCCCGGGACATCATTTCTTTTGGCCTCGTCAAGGACGTCAAGTGCGAGCCTGGCCTCGTCACGGTGCAACTCGAAATCGCCACCCGCGACGCCAAGGTTCCGGAGCAAATTTTCAAAGACTGCCACGCGATTCTCGACGCCTTGCCCGATATCGGAACCGTCAAGATCGAGATCGATGTCAAGGATGCGCCAGCCGCGGCAGGCGGCCTTGGCGGCACGGTTGGGAAATCGTCGATTCCCGGGGTGAAACGCATCATCGCGGTCGCGTCCGGAAAAGGCGGTGTCGGCAAATCCACTGTCGCCGCAAATCTAGCAGTCGCGCTTGCCGCCACTGGCGCGAAGGTCGGACTCTGCGACTGTGACCTCTACGGACCGTCCGTCGCCCAGATGTTCGGCGTCAACGAGCGCCCGATGGCCAACGAACACGACGAAATCATTCCGCTAGAAGCACATGGGCTCAAACTCATGTCCATGGGATTTCTACTCGAAGACCGCTCCCCCGTGATCGTCCGCGGGCCGATGGCCACGCGCTACACCCAACAATTTCTTCGCCAAGTCGCTTGGGTAGATCTCGACTACCTGGTGCTTGACCTGCCACCGGGCACCGGAGACATCCAGCTCACGATCGTGCAAACCGTGAGCGTGGATGGAGTCATCATCGTGACCACGCCTCAGGAAGTCGCGCTGATCGATGCGCGGAAGGCCGTAGCCATGTTTGCGAAAGTGAATGTTCCCATCCTCGGACTGATTGAAAACATGGCGTGGTTCGAGTGTGATGCCGGGAAGAAGTATTATATCTTTGGCAAAGAAGGCGGCGTCCGCGAAGCTGAGGAAATGAACGTCCCGTTGTTAGGTCAAATTCCGATTGACATCGAGACCCGGGAACGCGGCGACAGCGGAGCCCCTGTCGCGCTAGTCTCACCGTCGGAGAGTAAAGTTTCGGCAGCCTTCCACGAGTTAGCAGCGAGAACTCGCGCCAAGCTTCCGACTCCTTGACCGCATGCCGCGTTAGAATAGCGCGGGGCCGAATCGGGCCTAGGATTGAGAATGATTTCATGCTATCGAGGGCAATACCCGTGAGGCGTGCGCTCAAAAATTGAAAAAAACCCTAAAATTCCCGGTGTCCGCCGTGCCTCCGCCACCTATTTGAGCCCAGTGTTTTCGGTTACCTTTGATTCCGAAATTTCAGGCGACGCGAGCATGGTAGAACAAGTTCGCAGCACCGGAGCAAAAATCGAACAACTCCCTCTTTCTCGCGATCAAACTCGTATCCCCCTTATGAAGAAAATCCGCAGCAGTGAACTCAATGAAGAAATCTCCTGCGGCCTTGGTTTAGTCCTTCTAATTGTTGCCTTCATCGTCGAGAAAGCAGCGGGACTCAGCATGACTACCAACGTGCTCTATCTGGGCACCTACATGTTCGCCGGCCAACAAGGCGTGCGCTCTGCTTTTGCCTCACTGCGGCAAGGTGTGCTCGATGTGGATGTGCTGATGGTGCTCGCCGCTCTTGGAGCCGCGCTGATCGGCGCTCCGTTCGAAGGTGCGCTGCTGTTGTTTCTCTTCAGCTTTTCTAACGTCCTTCAGCGCCACGCCATGGAGCGCACCCAGCGAGCCATTGAATCCCTGCTCACCCTGCGCCCCGCCGAAGCCCTGGTGAAGCGCGATGGCACCACACTCAGGGTCGCCGTCGAGGATTTGGAAATCGGCGAGATCGTCGTCGTCCGTCCGGGCGAACAAATCCCTGTGGACGGAGTGATCACCGAGGGCAGCACCAACGTCGATGAATCATCCCTAACCGGCGAGTCGATGCCTGTTTCCAAGGCGCTCGGCAGCAATCTCTTCGCCGGCACGCTGAACCAGAGCGGCGGCGTCGAACTCACCGTCACCAAGCGCTCGGAAGATTCCACTCTCTCCCGCATGGTCAAGCTCGTCGCCGAAGCACAATCCGAAAAATCCGGCACCCAGCGCTTCTTGGAAAAAGCCGAGCAATACTACGCGATGGGTGTCATCCTCTTCACCATTGGCGTGTTTCTGCTACCCTACCTGATGAAATGGGACAATTTCTACGACTCATTCTTCCGGGCCATGACCATCATGGTGGTCGCCTCACCGTGTGCTCTGGTCATCAGCACCCCAGCCACCGTTCTATCCGCCATCGGCGGTGCGGCCCGCCGCGGAATCCTCATCAAAGGCGGCTCGCCTCTCGAAACCGCTTCAAAAATCGACATCGTCGCGATTGATAAAACAGGGACTCTCACGGTGGGCAAGCCGTCACTAACTGAAATCGTTACGACCGATGGCATCCACGAAATCTCAGCACCGCTTCCCGAGCTGGTGACAGCCTTACTCCGTGTCGCCGCCGCGCTTGAGGCGAAGTCGGAGCATCCTCTTGCCCACGCCATTGTCAAAAGCGCCGAGACACTTGGGATCAATCTACCCGAAGCCACCAATTTCCAATCCACCGCCGGCAAGGGCGCGGAAGCCACCATCGAGAGCATTCGCTACCTCGTCGGCAGCGAGCGACTTTTTCGCGAACTCCATGCGGACGGAGTCGCCTCTCTCGCCGCGACTTCCCAACCCTTGCAAGCCAAGGGCAAAACCTGCGTCTGGCTCGGCACCCGCCAAGGCGATACGGTCACTGCCCGGGCTTTGCTCGTCATGGCCGACACCATTCGTCCAGCTGCTAGACTCCTGTCCGAAGAACTCCACCGTCTTGGGGTGAAAAAAGTCGTCATGCTCACTGGCGACCAACGCCTCGTCGCCGAAGCCATCGCCCAAGAAACCAAGGTCGATGAAGTCCACGCCGAACT
>JANPAU010000188.1:0-2300 GCA_031430055.1 Akkermansiaceae bacterium
GATCACCTGGTCCTTGGCGATCACTCCGTCGGCCGGGGCGGCCAGCACCGCGATGTCCCGCCAGTAGGACTTGCGTCCCTCGATGATCGGTTTTTCCAGCGCACCGGTTTGCTTGTTGACCATCGGGAAAAGCATGTTGCCTTGGGGATCCACGACGGGCTTCGGCAGCACGCCGCGGAAAACTGAGCCGCCTTCGACCACCGTCTGAGACTGGAATAACTCCTGCATCGAAAGCTCCGGCGTGACCCACGGTCCGCCGGTACTCGTGTAGCCCGGGCAGTTGTGCAGGCCGACATCAAGGCCCAGCCGCTTGCCCTCCGCCGCAGCGTGACGGACCAGCTTCCACCATGGATCGGTAAAGGCTAACAATCCGTCGTTGGGCGAATTTTCAATGTGCCCCGCCCATGGCGTGCAAACATCGGCCATGCCGAAAATCGTCGCGCCGCTAATGCCAGCCTTCTTAAACTCTTCCAAATCCTGAGTGATGCCTTCCTTGCTGACATTTGAGCCCATCCAATGCCACCAGACGCCTGGCTTTGCCGCGTCGGATGGATTGCGGAATGCCTCCTCCGGCGAGGCGGCTAAGGACCATGCGGACAAGCCAACGGAGAATAATAATGTGAGTAACCGGCGCGAATAGTGCAGCATCTTTATTGAATTCACCCTGTCAACTTGGGGATCTCTTTGAAAAGATCAAGGACTGATCGAGACGAGGATCCGGCGTGATTTCGGCAACCACAATAGATTGAGCGAGCAGTTGAGAATCCAACCATGAAGCCCAAATCCCATCCCATCAAACATCAAATGCTGGCCGCATTTGCAGGGTTGTATCTTCCGATCATTTTTTGTTAAAAAATCCAATTTTCTCAAGTATCAATACCCCTTGCACTTCGCCCTTGGAAATTAACCCTCACAAATTCACCCATCATGAATGAATCCTCCTGCACTCCATCGTCCGGCTGCTGCTCGCCCACTCGCCGTGATTTCCTCCGCTTCACCGGCCTCGGCACCGCCGCTTTCCTAACACCTCGCGCCTTTGCGGGGCCATTTACCGCAAATTCCAACGCTGGCCTTGGCCTAGACTCCAAACACCCGGTGCCGCTGGATAAAAAACTCAGCGCCACTTGGCTTGCCTCGCTCACCGCTCGCGGTAAGCCATCTTCGTGGACCGACTGGGCCGCCTTGCAGCACATCGGCATGCCCGTGGCAGGCATCGGCACCGGCACCGTCTATCTGGGCGGCGACGGTCGGCTTTGGGGCTGGGACATTTTCAACGTCCCACACGAAGGCTGCATCCCGAACGGCGGCACCAAAGAAATCCAAATCGGCGAGCGCGACGGCGCAAACTACATCAACCCATCCAAGATGGAATCCCCGTGGAATATCAGCCACGGGCTGGTCTTGCACATCAATGGTCAGCAAAAACGTCTCGACCACAGCGGATTTCCGCAGGTGGAATTCACCGGCCAATACCCGATTGGAACGATCCAGCTGAACGACTCCGCCAGCCCGATTTCCGCCGTGGTGGAAACTTTTTCGCCCTTCATTCCACTGGATTACGACAACTCCAGCCTGCCTGTGACCGTGATGGAAATCACCCTGAAAAATTCCGGAGCCGTCGCTGCCAATGTCTGGCTAGAAGCCTATCTCGAAAACGCCGCCATTCGCTACCAGCCATCCACCACCGTCGGCGACCTAGTTCGGGTCGCCCGCACGCTGCCGCTGCCGGGCGGAGTCATGGTGACAGGCGATGTGCGCGTCTCCCCCGATGCCGACAACACCCGCCGCGCCGACATGGTGTTGGCAGATTTCGAATCCGAAGATTGGAAAAAAACCGGCTGGGTGGCCGAGGGCGACGCCTTCAAGGGCGGCCCAAATTCCGGCACCCTGCCCCACGTCAAAGGCCAAGAAGGGAAATCCTTCGCGCATTCCAACAACACCCGTCTCGCCGCCCAAGGAGATCCTGACAATCTCACCGGCACCCTCACCAGCCCGGCCTTCAGGGCGGAGCGGCGCTACCTCACCTTCCTGCTCGTCGGTGGCAAAAACCTGGAAAAGCTCGCCGTAGAAATCTTGCTCAACGGCAAGGTCGTTCACTCGGTCACCGGCTCAAATTCAAATGATTTCAAGTCCCAAATCCTCGATTTGACGCCATGGAAAGACAAGGAGCTTCGCTTGCGTCTCACGGACAATGCCGCAGGCGCATGGGGCAGCATTGGCATCGACCAAGTGATTTTGACAGACAGCGCAGGCCCCCCGCTCAAGCTCGAAAGCCTCCGCGACTGGGGCTCCATGGCGCT
>JANPAU010000189.1:0-5824 GCA_031430055.1 Akkermansiaceae bacterium
CGAATCTTTGAAGCAGGCGAAAAACTGGTGCAAAAAACTGGTATTCCCCTGCTGCACGAGACCCATCGCGGCCGAGCATTGTTCAGTATTCCTGCCACCCGTGCGTTTCTCCAAGCGATGCCGTCGCTTCGGCTCACTGCGGATTTTTCTCACTGGGTATGTGTGCATGAAAGCAACCTATCAGACCAAGCAAGGGGCCTCGCCGAGGCGATGGCGGCTGCGGGGCATATTCATGCCCGCGTCGGTTTCGACGAAGGACCGCAAGTAAGTGACCCGAGGAATCCAGCCCATCAGCCATGGCTGGCGCTTTTCACTTGCTGGTGGAAGTCCATCATCCAACTCAGGAGGGAGGATGGCTGCGAATGGCTCACCATCGCCCCGGAATTCGGGCCAGCCCCATATATGCCACTGAGCGGTCAATCCGCGCTGCCAGTTGGCGACGCATGGGAAATCAATGGCTGGATGATGTCATATCTTCGTTCCGAATTTACTCAGATGGCACTCTGAAAACAATTCACCGCCGTCCCACAGCGGGGGTGCAGACTTTGCCGGCCGGGCTGGAGGGCAGCTCTACGTTTTTTGCAGGAGCTTCGAGCGCCGGATTGGGCTCCAAGGTATCGAGTCCGAGTTTAGCGAGCAGTTCGCGATCCTTGCCAGCTTCTGGATTCTCGGCGGTGAGCAGCTTGTCGCCGTAGAAAATCGAGTTTGCCCCCGCGTAGAAACACAAGGCCTGAGTCTCATCGGAAAGCCGGGTGCGGCCGGCCGACAGGCGGACCTTGGCACCGGGAATCGCGATGCGGGCGCAGGCAATCATCCGGACCAAGTCGAAAGGATCGACCTGCGGATTGTCTGCAAGCGGGGTGCCGGGCATCGGCATGAGCGAGTTGATCGGCACGCTCTCGGGTTGGGGGTTGAAATTTGAAATGATTTCCAACAAGCGAAGGCGATCGGTAATCGTCTCGCTGATCCCGAGAATGCCGCCGCAACAGACGGACATCCCGGCATCCTGGACATTACGAATCGTCCGGAGACGATCCTCGTAGGTGTGTGAGGTGACAATGTTCGGGTAATGCTCGGGAGAGGTGTCGAGATTGTGATTGTAAGCAGTGACGCCGGCCTCCTTGAGCGTGACGGCCTCTTCGGGACCGAGTTCCCCTAGAGTCACGCAGACCTCCATGCCCAGCGATGACACGTCCTTGATGATATCCACCACTTGCTCGAAGCGGTCGGTGCCGCCGCGGACGCCGCGCCAAGCAGCTCCCATGCAAAAACGGGTTGAGCCGTTCTCCCGCGCTGCACGAGCGCTTTCCATCACGGTTTCTTTCGAAAGGAGCCGCTCGTTTTTCAAATCCGTCTCATACCGGGCGGACTGGGTGCAGTAGGCACAATCCTCGGAACATCCGCCGGTTTTGATCGAAAGAAGCGTGCAAAGTTGGATTTTCCCATTCGGGAAGCTGGCCTCGTGAACCTCGTGGGAGCGCTTGAGAAGTTCGAAAAACGGCAGGGAATGGAGATCTTGGAGTTCGGCGAGGGTCATGGTCTTGCGAATGTGTGCGCCAGTGAGCCGCCTAAGTCGGCGCTTGGAAAGAAGATAGCAATAAGTGGAAAGCGAAAAGTAGGATGAACTCTTTGAAGTAATTCTCTACTGCTGCAACCCCTCCCGCTGCCGTTCTTGGCAAAACTTTGCGCAAGTGCCGATCGTCGCTCACCAAAACATTTCCAATCCCATCGCCATTCCACGCCGCTCGCCGGGGGAGAGCGAGCGGCGTGATTTATCGGTTGACGACTATCTGTCCGCAGATGCCTTCATGGGTGATCCGACGAGGGGGAGTGAAACGGCACAGAGGCAAGAGCGAACATTCCTAGAATTCTTAATATCGACGACCTAGTAAATACGCAGAACTACGTATTTTCATCTCACTTATCAGATAGGATTCTCGCTGCTGCCGTCCGGGTCTCGACCTCCGCCTTATTGAGGATATGCTCAACGTGTTTATCCACGGTGCGGGGCGAGCAACCGAGAATGATCGCTATCTCGGAGTTTCGTTTCCCTTCTTGCATCCAGTGTAATACTTCGCACTCCCGCGGAGTCAATCTGGGTCGATTGGATTTCTCTAACGTTCTTTGCGTAGCTGCGTGAAAATGGGCAGCTTGATGGGCAAGAGCGATGTGACGAGTTGCAAGGTAGAGAATATCGCTGACACGCTGGGGAATCGCGCTATCTCGGTTTACGGTGAGGGTGATGATCCAAGTATCTCGCGGCACCAGTACGCACAATTGGTGCTCGATTCCGAAAGGCTTAAAAATATCTTGATAGAAATCCGTCTGATGAAATGCCCGACGCGTGGTGAGTTCCGAGAGCCGGACCACTGGCCCGGTGCCGCCATTCTGGATGTAGTCGTAGATGGGGTTTTGAGTATAAACCTCCTCAAGACGGGCAATCAGGCGTGCCGAGGCAGCTGCGTCAATCAGGCACGAGTGATCGAATAGGTATTGCCCTGAAGCTGCATGAATCTGGTCAAACGAGACAATCGCACCGGGAAGAAGTGGAGCACAGAGTGCGAGCAGCCGCTGTCCGAATTGATCGGTGGCTACGGGTTGCTGAAGTTCCGCGATCAAATCGAGCAAGTGTTTATAGTCCGAGTGTGAAAGATGCGGCTTCATGGGTTAGCTGGGTTTTACCGATTGACCCGCAAAACAGCTCGGCCAGAGATCTACATAAAGAGAATCTCGGCCCGAAATGTCAAGTTTGGCCGATTTTGAGACCATCTGGCCGGATTCATGACCTCAAATACCTTCCAAGTCTGTAATTTAAAGATCATATTATTCCTCACGAGAGGAAATAATCCACCACAGTGAATTAAAACCTCTCCAACATATCAGTTTCGGCAAAACTCTGTTCAAAGTCGCATCAATATCCGGGGGGAAGTCGATGAGGAATTCGCAAGGTGAGCCGAAATGATTCCGGGGAGAAATTGGGCGCGGTTCGGAAACGACCCGCGCCTGCTTCATTTTCCGGCGGGTGAGTCGCTGTAACCCCCGTGGGATTCGCTGTCGGCAAAGCCGAATCTGCGTCGGACTTTCGCCATATCCTCGGTCAATCTCCCACTCACCCGCCTCACCACGAATGGTTCTTCGACGGTGCTTTCCCCATGGAAATCAGCCGCATGTTGGCAGGCGAAGAGCGTGAACAAAGGCGGCAGAGTCTCGCGAGGGATCACCTCACGCTGGCGCACCACCTTCAGTCCAGCCGCAACGATGCCATCCAGCGCCCGCTGATTCTGCGGCGTGGGGAAACACAAGACGAACCAACCACCGCGCCCGAGATGGGCGACCGCAGCCCTTGCATAATCACTCACATCGCCGCGCAGTTCGAAGCGAGCGTGGGCTTTTTGGGAATCTTGCGGGATCACTCCAGAGCCTAGCGGGAAATAGGGCGGACTACCGGTGATGAGCGGGAAATTCCTTTTTAACGCGAGTTCCCTGAGATCGCCGTGACTGCATGTCACTCGTGGTCGCAGTCCGTTGGCCTCGATATTCGTCTGGAGCAAGCGATAGCTGATTTCCTGAGCCTCCACGCAGGTGAGCCGCGCGTCCTGCCCCATGCCCCAGAGCGTCAAGAGACCCACCGTGCCGATCCCGGTTCCAAGATCCAAATGCTCGGTGACGGGTGGTGAAACTTGAAGCGCATACCATGCTGTTAGCACATCGTCGACCGAGTGCCGATGGCCAATTTTCCGCTGCGCGATCATCCAGCCAGATGCGCCCCCGGCATCGTCCTGACTCGCTTCTCGCCCAAGCAAGCCTGTCGGACCGGTCAGGGCATTCAGGGTGATCCGCTCGCCAAGTTCAGCTTCGAGCACGAGTCGTTCATTGTGCCAAAGCTCCGCGTTGGAGGAAGAGTGAGAGCTTTCTGGCGTAGGAAAAGTCATAAACTGGCGGCAGTCTTCTTCGACTCAGCACCGCCGGAAAGCCCAATTTTTTCCGAAAAAGCGCCGCCGTGAGCTTTTCACACAGCCTGTTTGACAAGTCCGGCAGACGTCCTCTACGTTGCCCGCCCCGCCCCTGAATGCGGAATCATCTATTATGAACATTGTTGTCGAAAAGCAGCCCAAGTGCGTAGCCACCCTTCGCGTCGAAATCCCAGCGGACAAAGTCAACGGCGAGCGCGATCAAATCGTCCGAGGTTACGCCAGCAAGGCCCGCGTCCCAGGATTCCGCCCCGGCAAGGCCCCACGCGCCGTCGTCGAAAAACGTTTTCATAAAGAAATCGCGGATGAACTCAACGGCGCCCTGTTCAACGAGGCCTACGATGAAGCGATGAAACAAGAGTCGCTGCACGTGCTCGATTTCGGCGTGCCTGAGGACGTGACCACTCACGCAAACGGCAGCATTACCTTCGTTTCCAAGCTCACTCTCGCGCCGGAAGTCACCCTCCCTGAATATAAGGGCGTCACCGTCACCGTGCCACCGAGTGCCGTGCCTGACGAGGAAATCGAAGCTCAACTCACCGCCTTGCAAGAGCGTTTTGCTGAGTTCAACGCCATCGAAGGCCGCCCCGCAGCGATGGGTGATTTCACGGTCATCGACTACACATCGACCGTCGAAGGCAAGCCGACCGAAGAATTTCTCGGCAAGCCCGCTGGCTATCTATCAAGTCGCGAAGGCTTCTGGGTGCGCCTCGATGAAAAGGCATTCCTCCCCGGTTTCGCCGCTCAGCTCGTCGGTATGAATGCCGAGGAGTCCAAGGAAATCACGATTACGCTTCCCGAAGATTTCCCCGTCGAAGAACTCCGCGCCAAGGAAATCGTTTTCCAAACCACCGTCAAAGAACTCAAGGAAGCAATCCTTCCTGCGCTGGATGATGAGATGGCCAATCGCCTCGCCCCCGGCAAGACAATCGAAGACATCAAGGGCATCATCCGCGAAAACATGGCCGGCGAGCGTGACCGTAAAATTTCAGACATGAAGGTGAACCAAATCGTCGCGCACTTCAACTCGCAGGTCAGCTTCGAACTCCCCGAGGATCTTGTTTTCCAAGAAACCCAGAACCAAGCCGATGCGATGGTCAAAGAAGGCGTGAAATCCGGGATGACCGAGCTTGAAATCGAAACCCAGCAGGAAGAAATCTTCGCCAGCGCCGGCCAACAAGCCGTCTCGAATCTTCGTACGAATTTCATCCTCCAGGAAATCGCCCGCGTCGAGAAAATCACCGTTTCTGACAACGAACTCATCAATCACCTCGCCCAAATCGCAACCTCACGCAAAGTCGCGCCCAAGAAATTTATCAAGGACATGCAACGTGCCGGACGCCTCCCGAACATCCGCAGCTCGATGGCCATTGGTAAGACCATTGACTTCCTCGTCGAGCACGCGAACGTAGTCGAGTCAACCGAAACCACCCTCGATGCTTAACTTCCAATCCCCTTCCATGAGTTCTTCCACTCCACCGAAAAACTACTACGTCCCCGTCGTCGTCGAGTCCGATGGCCGCGGCGAACGTTCCTTCGATATCTATTCCCGCCTGCTCAAGGATCGGATCATCTTCATCGGTGTGCCGATCGATGATTTCGTGGCGAACTCAGTGATCGCCCAGCTTCTGTTCCTCCAAATGCAGGACCCGAAAAAGGACATCCACATCTATATCAACTCCCCCGGCGGCTCCGTCACCGCAGGACTTGCGATGTATGACACGATGCAATTTCTCACCTGCGATGTGAACACCTACTGCATCGGCATCGCCGCCTCCATGGGTTCGGTTCTCCTCACCGCCGGCACCAAGGGCAAGCGCTTCTGCCTTCCTAACTCCCACGTCATGATCCAC
>JANPAU010000190.1:0-4369 GCA_031430055.1 Akkermansiaceae bacterium
CGCCACCGTCACCCTCAACGCCAACGCCTTCGACCCTAACGGCGCACCGCTCAAGGAAGGCACCGTCGCTGTCGATCTCACCGCCCCCGATGGCCGCACCCAGCGCATCGATCTCCAGAAAAATGAATCCGCCTGGGGAGCTTTCAGCGGCCGCCTCAAGGTCGATCTCCCCGGAGCATGGAAACTCCGCGCCACCGCCACTGGCGCCCAAGACAAACCCCTCGAAACCACCATCATCGTCCAAGGTGTGGAAATCGAAAAAGTCGGCCAGCCCGCCCGCCCGGAAGTCCTTGAAGAATTGGCCAAGGTCTCACGCGGCCGCATCATCCAGCCCGAGCAACTCGCCGACCTCATCCAGGAAATCACCGCACTTCCCGAGCCACGCCCGCTCGAAAGCCGCATCCCTCTCTGGTCCCACTGGGCCACCATCGCCGCTCTAGTGATCCTGCTGGGAATTTTCTGGATCGGCCGCAAGCTCAATGGAGCTTTCTAACATACCTACCAACATGAAACAAGAAGACCGCGAGTTCCTATTCCACCTGCTTGAAACCCCCAGCCCTACCGGCTTCGAAATGCGCGGCCAGCAAGTCTGGGCGGATTGGATCAAATCCTACGCCCCAGAAGTTACCTGCGATTCCTACGGTTCGACCTGGGCCTCGCTCCCCGGGAAATCCAAGCGCATCGTCATGCTAGAAGCCCATGCCGACGAAATCGGCTACATCATCAAGCACATCGATGACAAAGGCTTCCTCCGCATCGACCGCGTCGGCGGCTCGGATGCCGCCACCGCGCGGGGGCGACGCCTCACCATCCTCGGCGACAAAGGGCCGGTCTCCGGCATCATCGGCAACACCGCCATCCACCTCCGCCGCGATGAAGCGGGGCACGAGAAAGCTCCCGCTGTGCATGACCTCTGGGTGGATGTCGGCGCCTCTAACTCTGCAGAAGTTTCCGCGCTCGGACTACGCGTGGGCCACCCCGCAGTCTATCAGGACGGACCGCTCGAACTCTCCCACAAGCGGCTCATCGGCCGTGCATTGGACAACCGCATTGGCAGTTACATCATCGCCCAAGTCATGAAGCGCCTCGCTTCCAGCAAAAGGAAGCCCGCCTTCACCGTCATTTGCCTCAATGCCGTGCAGGAGGAAATCGGCGGTAACGGCGCGATGATGGCCGCCTACCGCCTCAAGCCCGACCTCTGCGTCTGCCTGGATGTCACCCACGCCACCGACACTCCCGGCATCGATCCCAACAAACACGGCAGCGTCAAACTCGGCGGTGGCCCCACCGTTTCCCACGGCACCGCGAACCATCCAATCGTCGTCCAGCGCCTCATCGACACCGCCGCCAAGGCCAAGCTCGCCATTCAGCACGAAGCCAGCAGCCGCTTCACCGGCACCGATACGGACAAGATTTTCCACTCCCGCGAAGGCATCCCAAGCGCACTTGTCTCCCTGCCACTGCGCTGCATGCATTCCGTGGTGGAAACCGCGCACCTCGATGATGTCCAGCATACCATCGACCTCCTCACCGACTTCGTGCTTTCCCTAACCGAAAAGGATGAGTTCCGCCAAGTGCTCAAATAAGAAATCTCAATTTCATGAAAACCCATTTTGCCATCATCGCTCTGATATCAGCCAAGGCAAAAGACCCCACGATGGCGAGACTACGGCTGGCTGCGTTTGAAAAAATCGCCACCACCCTTCAAGCACTTCGTAAAGAAGAAGCTCACGCGCCTTTGGAAGGCGCCGGCAAATAACTCCACCTCACCATGAATAGATCTTTGCTCCTGATCGCTTTCGCCCTCACCGGACTCACCACCTTGACTGCGTAAGTGAAGCCTAACATCATCTTCTTTCTCATCGACGACCTCGACTTCATGGACCTCTAAGTGAATAATCCGAAGACCTTTTACGAGACGCCTAACAGCACTGGTGAATGCTATTTCACCTATCGCCTCGTCGAATCCAGAAAGCTGGCAGGAAAGTCATTCAATCAGCACACGTTGCTCAACTTAGGCACGAACTTCGACCCTCCCACCGAAACCTAGCCGGAACTCTGCACCCGAGTCGAACAAATCCTCAATTCCCAACAACCCCTGTTTACCTGCGACGCCACCATTGAGAAAAAGGTCCAACACATTTACAACCAAATCATCACCCGCCAGCTAGAGTTCGTTGCCAGAGCGACTGGCTAAGTTTTCTCTGTAAGACTCTTTCATTCTCGATTTCAAGCCGGTTTATCCCGGCGCTTTCCCTGACCCCGGATACCGTTGCTTTCCCTGATCCCAATTATAAAATTGTTCAAATGCGTTTCCTGACCCTATTCATGTTGATTTTTGAATTGAAGAATTTCTACAACCGATCCAGCGGACTCACCACGCCCAGACCATTCTCACCGGTTGCCACGTGCAGATAAATCTCTGTCGTTGAAATATCCTCGTGCCCCAGCAAATCCTGGATCTTCCTCAAATCCGTGCCATTTTCTAACAAATGAGTCGCGAAGGAATGCCTCAGCGCATGGCTCGTCACCCGCTTCTCGATCCCCGCCGCACTTGCCGCGCGCTTGATCGCCTCGTTGTAAACTTTCCCATGCAGATGATGACGCCGGGAAATCCCAGATTCCGGGTCCACCGAAACCTGCCGCGCCGGAAACAACCAAAACCACTCAAAACTCTCCGCTGACCGACGAAACTTCCGCGCCAGCGCGCCTGGCATATAGACCCCCGCCAAGCCCGCCTCCCGGTCATTCTGCCATAGTTCGCGCGCATTCTCGATCTGCTTCGCCACCTCTTCCCTCAAACTCTTCGGCAGCACTGTCGCTCGATCCTTGTCGCCCTTGCCTTTACGCACCGTTAACGTCCCGCGCTCCACATCCACATCCTGCACCCGCAGGCGCACCAGTTCGGACAGCCGCAAACCGGCACCATACTGAATCCGGGCCGCCAACTCGTATCGCGGATCCCTCTGCTCCTGCTCCCGCAGTTTCTCAAACAGTTTCGGCGTCTCCGTTGTCGATAGCACCACCGGCACCCAGGTTCCTGTATCCCGCAACTTCACCCCGAATACCGGCTCCATCACCCCGAGCACATACTTGAAGAAATGCGCCAGCGCGTTAAGCGCCTGCCACGTAAAACCTTTGGTCACGTGGCTTCTCTTCTAGGGAATCGGCTGAAGTAAACCCTTAGCTGCTTATCCAAAAACTTTCTCCCGCCGCCGCTCTTTAAAAACTGCTCCCTCCCAATCGCATCCTGTTCTTCGATGTATGCCTCATAATAAATGAGTTTCCAAGGTCTTCGTCCCTTAGTGCTTCGAGATTCACCATTTTGGTGCTCCAAAAACCTTCTGCGTAAATTCCCACTCATCCCAATGTAAAGGCCGCTATCCAACTCGGATTGAATCACATAAACATAGACCATGATGTTTCTCCCGAAAGAAAGTGATTCCAACATCTTCCTCAGTTCATGATCGCGTGGGGCAAAGCCCTTTACGCGACCACTGGATCGCGTCGCCCCACTGTTCGATCTGCCAGTTTTCGCGTTTACTGCCCTCCCGTAAAACCTCAGAACGCCAAAATACCTTGGCAGCATCCCGGCCCGCAGCCAACTCGTGCCGCAGCCGAAAGTTCTCGAACCACTCTAAAACCAGCAGAAATCCCGCTCGCTCCCGATCCGTCAGGCCACGGAATTCCGCCAGATCCGTCCTCCAACACCAGCGCGTCTTCGATGCACTCATGGCCCCCAAAAATATGATTCCCGGAGTGACGTCAACCCAAAAGTGTTCGCAAGAACACTTTTTTAATGCCTGAGCTTTTCACGTTTCCAGGGTTTCAGCATTTACCCTGTAATATCAGGCACGGCATGTCCCCCGGAAAACGGCCCAATCAAACCACCGGATATACTCACGGGTCACACAAAAATACCTTGTCAATCAATGACTTTTAGTCAAACCTCCGCAACTGGAATCGTTTGGATATCAAGTCAAGCGGTCATACGAATAAAACCTGTTGTGCAAGAAATGGATAAAGAAGCCTACGACTGGTCTGCATTCGAGAACGTCAAGAACGCAAGGCGCATCTTTTTGCCTATCTCATTCATCAGCTTCGCAACAATTTTTACCGGGATGGCATTTTCGTTGCCATCCCTTGTCACTCCCGTAGTGATTATCTTGGTAGTTCTATTTATTCCCGGTGCAGTGGTCGATGGCTGCCAAAAGACGCTCAAGTGCCCGAGATGCCAGAAGACCTATTTCTTTAAGTGGCTTCCACCGATTTACCGACCATCGTCAGTTAGCTGTGTGCATTGCGGGTTGCCATGGGGGAGTGAGAGCTCCCAGCTAAGAAATTTGGAGCACAATCGGGTCCCCGGGAG
>JANPAU010000191.1:0-8974 GCA_031430055.1 Akkermansiaceae bacterium
TCCAATTTCCTCCCGGGTCACGGCTTCCTCACTTACCTCGTCAAGGCATCCATGCAAAGCGCTGCGAGTAGTTACTCACTGCCCGTTTTGCACGATGGAAAGCTCGCTGGCGTTCTCATCAGTTATAACTCCAAGGACCAAATCTGTGAGGTCTCTTCCACCGACATCGTGGCCCGCTTTCTCAAGGAAAGCGCGGATGACGATTACAAGGGATTCCCCAGTCTCGGGATCTTCATCGCCCGGACGGAAGACGCATCCTTCCGCCAGTGGCTCAAGCTCGCTGACGACCAAGGCGGCATCTACATTCACAACGTCCGCAAGGGAGGCGCGGCGGAGATCGCTGGTGTCAAAAAAGGAGATGTCTTACTCGCCATCGACGGGCAAGCCATCGATCGCCGAGGCTACTATCAGCACCCGAGCTACGGCAGCCTCTTTTGGGGTCATCTCATCCGTGGAGAGAAAGCCACCGGGGATTTCGTCACCCTTTCCATCCTACGTGATGGTCAACCGCTAGAGATTAAGCCCATCCTCACCCGTGAAGAAGAAAGCGCTCGTCTCGTCCCCGGCTACAATTTCGGAAAAGCTCCGAACTACCTGATCATGGGCGGGCTGGTCTTCCAGGAACTCTCACGACCTTTGTTGGAATCGTTTGGTGAAAATTGGCAGAGCCGGGCACCGCTCGACTTCCTCGACGCCATGGAGAACCCGGAAAAATATGAGGGCAAGGTGGACCGCATTGTCTTCCTCAGCGGCTCGATCCCCACCCCCGCCACGGTGGGCTACGAAAGCCTGCGCAACCTGATTGTTAGCAAGGTGAATGGTAAGGAAATCAAAAACATGAAAAGCCTGATTGAGGCCTTCAAAGGCAATCTCAGCGAACGCCACTCGATTCAGTTTTCTGAGCAAGACTTCACTGTTTACCTCGACGACGCCACCTCCACCGCAGTCGACGCCCAACTCCTCCAGCGCGGAATCTCCCGCTTATCGAGGGCGGAATAATTCCCGGGGACCCATCACCCGGAGACTCATTCCTCGGAGCATCGTAACCGGTGCGATCCATGATCGGGATCACTTTCGACACGCTGGAAGCTTGGATCAGGCCAACCACAAGGCCTTCATCGCCTCAGCACGGGCGAGGTTGGACTCGGTGGTGGTGCCGACGAAATTGGCATGGCCCATTTTCCGGCGGCCGCGGGCGTGGCGCTTGCCGTAAAGATGGAGATGCGCTTCGCCGTCCGCGAAAAGCGGTAACCAATCCGGTGGCGTGGTCTCGTCCTCCCACATGTCGCCTAGCAGATTCAGCATCACCACCGGCGAAAGCAAGCGGGTGGAGCCGAGCGGCAGGCCGATGACGGCGCGGAGCTGCTGGGCAAACTGCGAGGTGACGCAGGCGTCGAGCGTGTGGTGACCGGAGTTGTGCGGGCGTGGGGCGATTTCATTGACGAGCAAGGTGCCGTCTGTTTTCAGAAAAAACTCGACTCCGAGGATACCGCGATAATCGAGCGCTGCCGCCACGCGACGGGCAATCGCCGCTGCTTCTAACGCCACCGCTGGCGAGATCCGGGCGGGGATGATGGAGATGTCCAAGATATGGTGGCGATGCCGGTTTTCCGCCGGATCGTAGGTTACGGTGACACCGTCAGCACCTCGGGCAGCCATCACCGAGAGTTCTTTCTCAAAGGGCACCCACGCTTCTAACACCGCACGCGGAGCTTCAAAGACGGACCAGATTTTTTCAGCATCCTCATGACCTTCCAACTTGATCTGGCCCTTGCCGTCGTAGCCGAAGTCAGCGGTCTTCAGCACACCCGGGCCATTGAGTTCTGTCATGGCGGCGGCGAGTTCCGCCGCACTGGAAACGACGGCATACCACGTGTGCGGGATGTTGTTTTCCTTGAGGAAATTTTTCTCACGCTCGCGATTCTGGGTGATGCAAATGGCGTAGGGTGATGGATGGATTTCCGCGCATTTGGCGACGGCCTCCAGCGTTTCACAGGGGATGTTTTCAAACTCCACGGTGGCGACGGTGATGCGGCTGCAGAAATCCGCGAGGGCTAACGGATCATCGAATGGCTTGTCGATGACCTCATCCGCGCACTCCACAGCGGGCGCTTCGAGACCACCGGTCCAGATGACCGTACGCACACCCATCCGGCGGGCGGCGAGAGCAATCATCCGGCCGAGCTGGCCACCACCAATGACGCCGACGACACAATGCGGCGCGTGAATAGGAAGAGAAGAAGGCATGAAATCAGTCAATGGGATCGAGAGGAGGGAGGGCGGCAGCCTTCACGGCAGCGGTCTGGTTTTTGCGGAAATCGGCAAGTTTTCCGGCGAGAGCAGGATTTTCATTGGCGAGCATGGCCACCGCGAAAAGTGCGGCATTCGTGGCACCCGCCTTGCCGATCGCGAAGGTGGCAGTCGGGATTCCAGCGGGCATTTGCACAATGGAGAGCAGCGAGTCCACGCCTTGCAGCGCCTTGGATTCCACCGGCACACCGAGTACGGGGATATCGGTGATCGCAGCGGTCATTCCGGGGAGATGCGCTGCACCGCCGGCGCCGGCGATGATGCATTTCAGGCCTCGGCCACGAGCTTCGGTCGCGTAGGAGACCAACTTATCCGGTGTCCGATGCGCGCTCACGACCTCCGCTTCCCACGCCACTCCGAAGTCGCGCAAGGTGCGGGCGGCGTGCTCCATCGTCGGCCAATCGGACGTACTTCCCATAATAATTCCGACGACAGGCGCTGCATTCATTCTTGCAGCGTGGCGGACTGCTTGCGGTGCGTCAATACACAGCTCATCGGTGAATCGAAGGACTTTGCGCCTTTGCAGCCAAACTCTCCGCCGTTATGATCACGCTGTGGATATGCCCGACCGTCTTGAAATCACTCTGCGTGATGGCACTCCAGTCATCGTAAGGCCGCTGGTCCCGGAAGACCGTGCCGAGCTGGCTGAGGCTTACCGACTCCTCTCTCCGGAAGCCCGCTACAACCGCTTCTGGACCCACACGGGTGAGGTCGTCGGGGAGAAAATGCTCGACCGCGTGCTCCAGCAAATTCCCGGACACCACGTGACTTGGACCGTGCTAGATCCCACCCGCGAGTTCAGCCCGCTTGGCGGTGCAAGTTGGTGGCGGGAAACGCCGGACTCCCCTGAAGTGGAAATTTCCCTCATCGTGCTCGACGCCGAGCAAGGCCGCGGGATCGGTACCTTGCTACTCGCGATCATGTGGCTCACCGCCCTCAAGGCGGGTGCGGAATCCATCGTCGGCTACGTACTTGCTGGAAACCGCCAGGCCGCCCGC
The DNA here is from genome assembly GCA_031430055.1 of Akkermansiaceae bacterium. Lineage (GTDB taxonomy): Bacteria > Verrucomicrobiota > Verrucomicrobiia > Verrucomicrobiales > Akkermansiaceae > Luteolibacter. Next base: position 3,309 of record JANPAU010000191.1, read on the forward strand.
TGGATGCGAGACTGCGGCGCAAGTGGTGAGTGGGATGGCTACAAGATCATCTATCGCTGGGATCTGAACGACCTCGAAGTTCTCCCAGAAACCCCCGCCGCAGCCGATCTCGCGGATTGGCTGGCGAGGTTGAGTCTGAAGATTCTTGGGTGACCAAGAATACGCTTCACTCAAACTGATAGCGCCCCTCGACCACCGAGACTTCAGGCGGCACTCGGTTTTTCTCGAAGCGATCATAACCTTCTTTGAGGTTTTTCCAGAATGTTTCATTAGGATCCCCGGCGAAATTCAGTAGCCATTCGTCAGTCATGCGTGCGGGGAAAATGTGTATGCGAAAATAAAGTTGTCCCGCCTGATGGGCGGCAGCGCAGAGGGTGTAGATTTCCTCGATTTTTCTATCAGTCATCGCAAGGCAGCCGATGGAAATCCGGTTACCATGCACCATGATGGCACTGCCTGTGCGAGCGAGTGAGCGGTCGAACTTGTTTGGATAGCCGATGTTAAACGCGAGATGATACTGGCTGTCCGGTTTCATCGCGGTAGGTGGGACAAAATAAAATCCCTCCGGCACTTGGCCGTCGCCCTCCGCGAGTTTTGGGCCGAGATGGCCGGACATGCCGGCGATTTTGTAGGTGCGAAAAAGATTAAATTTTCCCGTCACCCGACTTCGAATGCACAGCTCTAACTCACGTTCACGTTTGAAAGCGCGGATGAATACCGGATCGCCAAATTGCAGCCCTTTGGCGGTGAGATCTCGCTCCAATCCTGGGCGGACGTTTTCTGCGGCTTGGGCGGCGCGCTCCTTTCCCGGCAATTTTTTCTCCTCGCTCACGACGGCGTTGTTAGAATTTTCATTCTCCTTGCAAGCCGCTAACGAACCCAGACCGATGATGCCAAGGAGGATTGCGGTTTTCATAAGGAGGATTCGATCTTGCCGCGTTCGGATGAATTGGCAAGGCTTCGAGGGAGTCGAAAAAGCGGCCTGCTAGGCAGGCGGAGTCCTTCTCTGTCGAGCAGGCACCGACTTAAGAACCCGGCTTCGGCAGCGGCTCGTCGCCCAGTATTTTATCCAAGTCCGCAACGCGCTCCCAGGGGCAACGTTTGCGCTGATATTTCTTCCACACCACGTCGCGCAACTCGCGCCACACCGCTTCTGACGGCGGCTTGAGGTCCGTCCACGTTGGATTCCGCTTCTCTCTCGTGGTCATGATCGTCCAGCGCGTGCCCAGGTAGTTTGCCCGGTAAAAAACTTTCCCCTCGTCGGTATTTTCAAACCACTCGTGACTCTCCATGACCGGAGACTGTCGCGCCGCGCCACCCACGACAAGTGGCGAATCCAAGTGATGCAGGCATTCTTGGTTGTTTTTCCCGGAGATTAAAGAACAGGAAGGAATGCCTGTGTCACGGTTGGCGGCAAATCGCCATCGACTCGCTCTCCGTGCAAGTGCATCGTCCGGCCATGGCGAATATCGGCGAACGTGCATCCCTCCAAATCCTTCACGAGAAATCCTTCGGGCTCTTCCTCGATGGCGGCGAGCTTGGAGAAATCCTGCTGCCTCACCGCGAAATTCCCCGTGGTTGCAGTATCGGCGAGCATTTGGACGTTTTCCTTTACCACGATTCCGAGGACCGTCCGGTCGCCACGCTCAAGACGCCCAAGGTCATGCCCGGCCAGTTTGCCCGGCTCAAATGTGTGGACGTCACCGGTGTCGGCGTTTTCCTCGACTGGGGCTTGCCGAAAGATTTGCTCGTCCCCTTCCGCGAGCAAAAAGTCCGCATGGATGTTGGGAAAAACTACATCGTTTATGTGCAAGTCGACGAGCACAGCGGCCGGATCGTCGCTACCACTCGCATCGCCCGCCACATGGACCAGACGCCGCCCGCTTTCCGGCTGGAGCAGGAAGTGGACCTCATCATTTTCGGAAAAACCGACCTCGGCTACAAGGCAATCATCGACGGCACTCACAGCGGCCTCCTCTTCGCCAACGAAGTTTTCCAAGACCTCCAGCCCGGGGAAGTTCTCAAGGGTTACATCACCGCCATCCGCCCGGACGGGAAAATCAACGTCAGCCTGCATGCCGCTGGCCGTGCCAAGGTCGATGACTTGGAAGGCCAGATCCTCGCCGAGCTCGAAGCCCGCGGCGGATTCTGGCCGCTCGGCGACCACAGCCCGGCGGCGGAAATCAATGAGGAGTTAGGTGTGAGTAAACGCACCTTTAAGCAAGCGACTGGCGCACTCTTTAAAAAGGGTAGCATTGCCATCGAGAAAAACGGCATTCGACTTCTCAAGCAGAGTTGACTTCGACTTCAAGTGGTCGCCCGGAGGAAACAGCGGCTTAGGCATTTACTACCCGGGCACGGGGGATGCCGGCTATACAGGGATGGAAATCCAGATTCTCGACAGTGCGGACCCAAAATATACTGACTTTAAGGACTATCAGTTTAATAGATCGCTTAACGGTCGTGCCGTCATCGAGAATGCACAGCTCCCAGGCGTCTCTGCGAGAGGGTCGATCGGTCTTCAGAGTCACGGCTCGGCGATCGATTTTGCGAATCTATGGATCAAGGAATTCTGAGGCAGGCGAGCCTCGGAAAATGCTCGCGGCAGTTTAAATCTTAGGTTTTCCCTGTATTCCGCGATAGCGTAATTACCGATTTCGGGAAATCGGGGTAGCTTGAAGTCGTCTTCAATCCCCCCACCATGACGAACAACTCCCCCCCCCGGGTTGTGAAGCATCGCGGCTTGAGCTTGCTCGAACTGACGGTAGTCATCACAACAATTCTATCACTTATAGCTCTTCTTTTCGTCGGCACTCGCGGCTGGCTCCGCGGTAGCGACCGATCTTGCTGTGTCATGACGATTCGCAACGTGCAATTGGCTGCCCGCTCCTATCAGAATCTTTATGGCTATAACTACGGCGGCAGGCCCTATGCGGAAGGCGGCACCCAGGACATCGCGGTGCACTTGCGAACCAAGGGCTACATCGAAGACGCGGTTTACGACCAGGCAAGTGGTGCGTCCAAGTGCAAGGGCAGTGGCACCTACAGCTGCCCCAGGCCGGATATCTTTCCGGAGCAAGGCGAGCTTTACATGACGTGCTCGCTGGCAGGCCCAGAGAATCATCAGCCGAAGAACTCTCTGGATTGGTAAATTGCCTGCTTGGCAAAATTTCGATTCCGAGTGATGCATACTCCGTCACGATGCATTACCGGGAAGCGATTGACTGGTTGTTTGGCACCCAGATGTTTGGAATCAAGCTGGGGCTCGATGGGCCACGCCAGTTGCTCAAGGAATTTCTCGCCTATCCGGCTCATGGGGTGAGAGTCATCCACGTGGCTGGGACGAACGGCAAGGGCAGCACCTGCGCGATGATTGATAGCATCGCCCGCGCCAGCGGTTACCGCTGCGGGCTATTTACCTCGCCGCATCTCATCGACTACCGTGAACGGATTCAAGTGAGTGGTGAGGAAATCCCGGAAGAGATCTGCGCCGAGATGCTCACGGAACTGCGCGAATTATCTGAGCGGATGGACACTCATCCGACGTTTTTTGAAATCAGCTTGGTCCTGGCGATGCGTTGGTTCCGACTGCGCGAGTGTGAAATCATCGTGCTTGAGACCGGCATGGGCGGGCGTCTCGACGCGACCACGGCAGTCCCGGCGGATGTCTGTGTGATCACGCCCATCGGCATGGATCACATGCAGTATCTGGGAGACACGTTGGAAAAAATTGCCATGGAAAAGGCTGGAATCTTGATGGAGGGGAAGCCGGTGATCTCGGCCCCGCAGGAAGCCGGGGTGCGCCGGGTGCTGGAAAAGGAGGCGAATGAAAAACGCGCGCCGCTCGAATTTATCGCAGAGCCGCTTTTGGGCTACCCGCTGGCCCTCGCGGGCGAGCATCAGACGTGGAATGCCGCCTTGGCGGTGGAGGCGCTGCATCAGGCGGGCATTTCCCTGAGGTCGGACAGCGTCGGATACGGGTTGGCGAAGGTGAAATGGCCGGGGCGCTTTGAAATTATCCGACCCGGGATCGTCCTGGACGGTGCGCACAATCCTCATTCCGCCGCAGTGCTTGCGGGCACTTGGCGCTCCAGCTTTCCGGAGAAGAAGGCCGCGCTGGTATTCAGCGCGGTGGCAGGCAAGGACATCGGCGGGATTCTCGAGCATCTCGCGCCGCTTGCAGCGAAGATTTTTCTGTGCCCGGTCGATACATTACGGGCTCTCGCCGTCGAAGAATTGGCGAGCTTCCTGCCTGCGGATGCGCCGGCGCATGAGTGTTTTGCGACATTTGAGGCGGCCTTCGTCGCTGCGATTTCTCAGCAAGATCCAGTGTTGGTGGCAGGCTCGCTTTTCCTAGTGGGCGAAGCTCGGGCATTTCTCACGGCCAAGCAGTTTCAGAGCAGTTCGCAGTGATGAAGTGCGGGTGAAAACAAGCTCCCCGGTGTTGACGCTGGCGCATTCATGACTACAGCTATCGCCCATGCAAGCCGACAACGATCCGAACGCAGAGCAAGAAACTCCGGTGAACGCCGCCGATGTGGAGGTCACCCAAGACAGCCCCGCCGAGGCTGCGCCCGCACTCGACCCATGGGAAGAGCTCGAAGCCGAGGCCGCCAAGTGGAAGGAAATTTCCCTGCGCACCGCTGCCGAGATGGAAAATCTCCGCAAACGCACCACCCGCGAGCGCGAAGACGCCATCCGCTACGCGAACCAGCGCCTGCTCGAAGAACTCATCCCCGTGATCGATAATTTCGAAATGGGCATGCAAGCCGCCTCACAGGATACCAAGTCCATGATTTACATCGGCATGGACATGGTCCGCCGCCAGCTCAACGAGTTTCTCGCCTCCCAAGGCGTCGAGGAAATCCCGACCAACGGCCAGTTTGACCCAAATCTCCACGATGCCGTGGCCCAAGAAGAATGCGCCGCCGGCGACGAAGGGCGGATCCTCAAAGTCACCCGCCGTGGGTTCCGCTTGCGCGACCGCTTGCTCCGCCCCGCCAGCGTGGTCGTCTCCAAGGTCCCAACTCCGGCAGAATAAAGAAAATGGCTGAAAAACGCGATTATTACGAAATCCTTGAAGTCACCCGCGAATCCAACGGCGACGTCATCAAAAAGTCCTACCGCAAGCTCGCGGTGAAATTTCACCCGGATAAAAACCCTGGCGACCACACCGCCGAGGATAAATTCAAGGAACTCGGCGAAGCCTACGAAGCCCTCAGCGATCCCGATAAACGCGCCGCTTATGACCGCTACGGTCACGCCGCTTTCAATGGCGGCGGTGGCGGTCGCCCCAGCGGCGGCGGTTTCCATGATCCCATGGACCTTTTCTCCCAAGTCTTCGGCGGCGCGTTCGGCGGCGGCTTCGAGGAATTCTTCGGCGGTGGCGGTTCGCGCCGTGGCTCAGGGAAACAAAAAGGCAGCGACCTGCGCTACGATCTGGAAATTTCCCTCGAAGAAGCCGCCCAAGGTGTCGAAAAGGAACTCGAAATCGAACGCTACGTCCCCTGCGAACCCTGCGGCGCAAAAGGTACCAAAGGCTCCGGCGGCATCAAAGCCTGCTCCACCTGCGGCGGCCGCGGCGTCGTCGCCCGCCAAGCAGGGATTTTCATCCAGCAAACGACCTGCTCTGAGTGCCGTGGGGCCGGCGAAACGATTTCCGACCC
>JANPAU010000192.1:0-7571 GCA_031430055.1 Akkermansiaceae bacterium
CCGATAGATCTTCGAAGAAGATGCCTTCTTCTTCTTCGTAAACGTCCAGCGCCACGCCGCCGAGGTGTGCGGATTTCAACGCCTCGATCAGCGCCGTAGTGTCGATCAACGCGCCACGGCTAACATTTACAAGAATCGCGCCGGGTTTCCTCAGTTTGAGAGTCTCGAGGCGAATGATGTGCTTGGTCTCCGGCATGAGTGGAACGTGCAGGGAGATGATATCACACCTGCTGGCCAAGGTGGAAGCATCCACGTATTCCACTCCCTCGGCAGTGGCCCACTCTTGGTTAGGGAATGGATCATACGCGAGGACTTTCATGCCGAAACCCCGCAGGATCTTTGCGACGATGCTGCCGATTTTTCCGGTGCCTACCACACCAGCAGTCTTACCGTGAAGATCGAATCCGACCAAGCCATTTAAGGAAAAGTTAAAGTCACGTACCCGGTTATAAGACCGGTGAACCTTGCGGTTGAGCGTCATTAACAAGCCGACGGCGTGCTCGGCCACGGCGTAGGGAGAATAGACCGGAACGCGTGTGATTGTGAGGCCGAGTTCCTTGGCGGCAGCGAGGTCCACGTTGTTGAATCCGGTGCAGCGCAGGGCCACCAGTTTTACGCCCTGAGCTGCGAGGGCCTCTAGGCAAGGACGATCTAACTGGTCATTGACAAACACGCAGACCGCCTGCGTGCCCTTCGCCAAAGGTGCGGTGTCAAGGCTCAGGCGGAACTCCCGGAAACGCCACTCGATGTCGAGATCGGCGGAGGCGAGTTGGAGGGGTTCTCGGTCGTAGGGCTTGGTGTCGAAGACAACGGTGTGAATCATGGTGGTGTGGGGTTGAGTCTTGGTGGAACGTCCTGTGTGCCGCACCTATGAGATAGCAAACGGATGCCCGGCGTGGCTGTCAACCCGTGAGCGAAAATGCCGAGCAGCGCGTCGATGAAGGGACCGATTCCGAACATCCCGTGGTCCCGGCCTCGACATTGAGGGTCTGGCGCACGCGCATTGGCACCAGCGAACTATTGACGATGGTTTTTTCAAGTCTCCCCGAAACAAGGTTGAAGGTGAAGACGAGGCAGATGAAAATTGCGAGCAGCATGATGGTGAGAAAGTTGGACTCCTCACGCGATTACCCACCGCGCCCGCTCAATCCAGCGGCGGGATCCGCCTCAGAAACTAATCTTGGCCAACATCAAGGGCCGCATGTGGGAGGATTTCAGAGTGAGTTTTTCAACCGATGACAATTATTAGGTAGCCAATAAGTTCGTAAGAAGACAACCTTCAGGCGCGTTTAAAAAACTACCTATGAATCGACCTGAAAAAATCAACCGTCGGAATATTCTCAAATTACTCGGCGCGTCTGCCACCGCTCCGCTAATTTTTCCGAGCCGACTATTTGGCGCGGACGCGCCATCAAACAAAATCACTCTGGGATGCATCGGCATGGGCTGGCAGGGTGGTTCAAATCTGGATAGCTTTTTAGGCGTCGCAGATTGCCAAGTCGTCGCCGTCTGCGATGTGGACGAAAAACATCTCCAAGATGCCATCGATAAGGTCAATGCCCGCTACGGCAACAAGGACTGCAAGGGCTACAAGGATTTCCGCGAGCTCCTTGCACGCAAGGACATCGATGCCGTCGCCATTTCTACGCCGGACCATTGGCATGCGATCCAAGCCATCTCCGCCGCGAACGCGGGCAAAGATATTTTCTGCGAGAAACCGCTCTCAAAGACCCTCGGCGAGGGGATTGCGATGGTGAATGCCGTGCAAAAAAATAATCGGATCTGGCAGACTGGCTCGTGGCAACGGAGCGTCGCCTCGTTCCGCTGGGCGGTGGAACTGGTTCAGAATGGTTACATTGGAAAGGTGACTCACGTGGAAGTCGGCCTGCCATCGGGTCACAGCGACTTTGCGGGCACCGCTAATAATAAAGCATACGGCCCGGTTCCTGCGGGAGTGGACTTCGAGATGTGGACCGGCCCAGCGCAGTTACAACCCTTCAATGCAAGCCGCTTTCATAAAAACTGGCGTTGGAATTATAATACCGGTGGTGGCCAACTCATGGACTGGATCGGCCATCATTGTGACATCGCTCACTGGGGTCTCGCAAACCCCAAGTTCGGTTCTGGCCCGGACGACGCGATCGGCCCCATCGAGCTTTCTGCCACTGCCGAGTTTCCGCCCAAGGACGCCATCTGGAATACGGCCACCAAGTTCCGTATCGATTGCAAGTATCCTAACAACGTCGATGTCGTCATCGCCGGTGGCCACCCTGAAATCGAAAGTGGTGCGAAATGGATCGGGCCGGATGGCTGGGTCAGCGTCGACCGTGGTTCATTCAAAGCCTCAAACGTGCAATGGATCCGCGATATTCAAGTGCTCGACAAAAAGGGAGAACTCGAAATTGCACTTTATCGCAGCCCCGGACATTTTCAAGAGTTCATCGATTCGGTAAAATCCCGGAAGCGCACCACCACACCCGTGGAAGTCGCTAACCGCTCGCAAACTCCAGGCCATCTAGGATACATTTCTTCGGTCACCGGACGTAAGATTAAGTGGGATGCGGTAAAGCAAGAAATCATCGACGACGAGGAAGCGACCAAGATGATGGCACCACAGTCCCGCGGCGATTGGCACATCTAAGAACTTGAAATGCTACCGACTACTCCCTATAGCAATAGGGAGTAGTTAGCTGCCCAGCGGCTCGCATATTCTTTTATACGATTCATGAGACGCCTCGCTGCTGTCGCTCTAGTTTTGTGGACGCTTTTTCCTGTGGAGCGCGTAATCGCTGATGACAAAATTGATTCAGAATCGGTCAAGACATCGGTGCAAAATGGCTGGGTCACCGTCGTCCCGCCTGAGTTCCAAGGTCCGATCAATAATCCGCTCAAGGGCTTCCGCGATTATAAAAAAAATGGTTACGGGCTTTTGAAGCGTCAATACATCAAGTGGAACGAAATCGAGGTCGGTGCCAATGACACCGTCGATCGCATCATCGCACACACCAACGAGGTTACCCAGGCCGACGGCAAGCGCTTTGAGGAGCTCAATATCAAGCTCATCCCGAGGGTATATCTCGACTGGGACGGTGAAATCTCGCCGGGGAAGGACTCGAAGCAGTATTGGCCGTCTGACTTGCACACTTTCGACTATGACAGCCCCGAGTTTCAGGTGAGGCTCAAGGCGCTCATTGCAAAGCTGGGCCAAGCATGGGACGATGACCCGCGCATCTTTGCCGTGCAGATGGGCCTGATCGGACGCTGGGGTGAGCACCACAGTCCCACACCGACCCAAGAGCAGCGGCGCTTGCTAACAGAGGCATTTCAAAAAGCATTTAAGAACAAACCCGTGCTCGTTCGGCATGCGGACTCGGAGTTCATGGACGCGGGCTACGGCATCTACTACGACACCTTTGCAAATATCTCCCGTGAGCCTCACATGGGTGAGAAAGATCAGTTCCCTTGGCAAGCCACCCACGTGTTTCCTAACATCTGGAAACGTGCCCCCATCGAGGGTGAAGTGGAATACAACTGGCAGGTCCAACGCGAAAGCGCGGATCCCAAGGGCACGTTCGGACGTACTCCGGATGAAACGATGAAGGTGCCAGCCTATCGTAAATACATGATCGATAAAATCCGTCGCTATCACACGAGCTACTTGGGATGGATCGACGGCTACGACGACTCCAACAGAGAAGTGTTAGAAGGCGCTGGCGAACTTCAAAAAGCCTTTGGTTACCGCTTCGTTGTAGATTTTGCTAGCTATCCGCTGACGGTGAAACCAGGGGAAAAACTACCCGTTAAGCTGGCTGTGCGGAACACCGGTAGCGCCCCATTTTACCTCGACTGGCCTGTAGCGGTCGGTCTGCTTGATGCCACGACACAAAAGCCCGTGTGGTCGGCTCCACTCGAGGGGGTGGATATCCGGAAATGGCTACCTGGTGAAGATTGGGATAGTGCCGCATTTGCTTACCGTCGCCCCGCTGTGCAGCATATTGGAGAAGGTTTTGCCACGTTGCCTCCAGACGTCAAACCGGGTCAGTATATACTAGCACTCGCTATCCTCGATCGCCAAGGCGGCATGATGCCGAACGCCCGCTTCGCCATGGCGAATTACTTCAAAGGTGGCTGGCATCCCCTAGGATCGATTGGCATCGGCACAGTACTTGTCGACGCTGCATTGAAGCATGTTCGATTCGACAGCCCTGCTTTCGACGACAGCATCATTTACAAAGTTCCCGAAAAACTGCTAGCCGTTCGCGAGCCACCCCTTCCGCCCGTGAAAGCCATTCAAGCGTGGGTATCGGATCCCAAGAAGGAACTCATCAACCCATGGCGTTATTGGGAGTTTTCCACGAGTGGGAGCATCGCTAAAAAAGAGGTGCTTACTGACGGACCCACGGGCAGTCGCGTCATCCGTGTGACGGGTGACTTCGGGAAAAACTCAAGCCTTCAATACTACTTTGGAAATGGCATCAAACTTGATCTCGGCCGCTATATTTTCGCCTTTCAAGTTTGTGGCACACCAGGCCAATTTGTCGAGTTCGAGTTAGCCGATGGCTGGCGGGGAGTCTCAAAGGAATCTAGGATTCCGCTAACTGAAAAATGGCAGGAGCACATTGTCGAATTTGAAATCAAAAAAACCTTCAATAACGACACCACCCTCCGCTTCAACCTGCCGCACGATGTGGAGGGGACCTTCGATCTAGCCGATACGCGACTCAAAATCTCTCAGAAGTAACTAACCGCCCACCATCAAATCTTCTCTGTTTTTTAAGCCTAGTTTCATCTACTTTCGCTTAGGAGACGAAAGTCCTTCTGGATGAAATTACTCGAGTGTCAGGCGCAAGAGGGCGACACCACCGATTTTATTCCCCTCGGGAGAACAAACGCAGACGTCAGCGTCGGGTCTGAATCGTCGCTAGATAACACGTTTTTCAAACCGGGTGCTTCGCTTTTCTTCTATTCTCTCACAGATCCACAGATTTCCTCAATAGTTTCTTGTCTGCCATTACAAGAGGATAGGACTTCCCGGCCGTGGTGTTCAATTCCCAGCTCTTATCACCGCAAATGACCTTACACGGAAGGCCGGACTTGGAGTGGATCACGGCCTGGGTTAAGTGGCCGTCTTTCCAGTTCATTTCCACTTCGAATCCGCCACGGGCGCACAGGCCAGTGACCTTTCCGGTCGGCCATGCCTTGGGCAGTGCTGGCAGTAGATGGATGGCTCCCGTGTGGCTTTGCACCAGCATTTCGCAGTAACCGGCGGTCGCGCCGAAATTGCCGTCGATCTGAAATGGTGGATGAGAGTCGAACAGGTTTGGATATACACCGCCGCCGCTGTCGCCGTAGATGGTTTTCGTCTCGCGGACCACGTTGAGTAGGCTGCGTAGCATGGTGTAAGCGTGCTCGCCGTCCCACAGTCTCGCCCAAAAATTGATCTTCCAAGCACGGCTCCAACCGGTGCTCTTATCGCCGCGGGCTTGCAAGGAAACCCGTGCGGCTTCCGCCAGCTCAGGAGTGGTCGCCCGGGTGATCTGGCGACCAGGATGCAGGGCGAACAAATGGGAAGCATGGCGATGGTCATCCTTGGGATCGTCCTTGTCTTCTTCCCACTCCTGCAATTGCCCCCAGCGCCCGACCTTCGGCTTGAGCAGCTTGTCGCGCAGGCCGGCGATGCGATCACGAAATTCCTTGTCATCGCCCAGCACATCAGCAGCTTCGATGGTGTTAGTAAACAGGTCGTAAATGATTTCCTGATCGTAAGTGACACCTTCTTCGGCTTTGTATTTGTATTGCTCGGGAGACCAGCCGTCGGGGGTGACGAGCGTGCCGTCCGGTCGCCGCTTCAGGCGGTCGTCCCAGAACTGGGAGACTTCCTTGAGCACAGGATAGGCGGTCTTGCGGAGATAATTCTGATCGCGTCCAAATGCGAAATGCTCCCATAGATGCTGGGCATACCACGCGCTGCCTGGCGGGTTCCATAGAAAGAACCCCACGCCGCAGGAGTTGTTCATCGTCTGGACGGTCCAGCCCCGGCCTTGGCCGTATTTTTTCTGGGTGTTCTTCGCGCTGACTTCGCGGATGCTGGTGACATAGTCGATGAACGGGCGGTGGCAGTCCGATAGATTGGCGGGTTCGGCTGGCCAGTAGTTCATTTCGATATTGATATTCGAGTGATAGTCGCCAGCCCAAGCGGGTTGGTTGCTATCGTTCCAGACTCCCTGGAGGTTGGCGGGCAACGATCCCGGGCGCGAGCAACTGATCAGCAAATAGCGGCCAAATTGGCAGAACAGGGCTTCGAGATCTGGATCGGCGGTCGTATTCTTCGCGTATGCTTCCAGGCGCGCCAGCGTGGTCTTGGCCAGCAGGTCCGGCGTGGTGGTTCCCACATCGATGGAAAAACGGCGGAAGAGGGATTGGAAATCCTTCTCGTGGCGTGCCAGCAGGTTCTCAATGCTCTGCGTGGCGGCGGCATCCACCCGCTTCGTAACGGCGGCGTGGGGATGGATGCCCAGCCATTGTTTGGTGTGATCTTGGAGGAAGTTTGTGCCGGCGCTTAGGATCAAGGTCACGCTGTCGCATTTCTCAAAGACCAAACTGGCGGCGGGCACGGCGATATTCCATGAATTGGCGGCGGCGGTGTCATTGTTCACCGCGAGGGTGCCATTGCGATTGAGCACGAGCAACTGGCCCTCATATTCAAAGCCATTCGCCAGTTTGCCCACCGAGCTGAGCCTATTACCATCGGCCGTAATCCGGGCATCGTGCATGTCCGCAAGCTGAATGCGCCCGCTGTAGGCTGCGGGCTTATTTGCCGTTAGGTGAATTACGATGACTCCGTCAGGATGGCTGGCAAAGGCGGTGCGCTGGTAGCGCACTCCGTTGTATTCGTAAGTCACCTGATGAACCGCGCGATCAATGTCCAACTCCTGACGGTAATGAGTCACCTTGGAGAAGTCATGGCCGAGATGGATAAAGATGTCGCCGAAGGCCTGATAGGATCCCAGATCTTGGGCATCGTCACCGAGACTCTCGGTGGCCATGCGGGTTCCTGTCCAGAGGCTGATTTCATTGAACTGGACCCGCTCGACGTCGGTGCCGCCAAAGAGCATCGCACCCATAGGACCATTGCCGATCGGCAGAGCTTCCGTCATCCATGATTGAGATGGCTGGTCAGACCACAGGCACAATTTCCTTGGGACGTCCGCGCCTTCGGCGGCTTCACGTGCAGGGCCTGCCATCCCCGTTAATGGTTTCATGCCGAGAACAGCCGTTGCCAGGGATATATTTCGCATGAAGCGGCGCCGCGGAATGGCGTGTTCTGGTGTGCTGAATTTTTCAGTCATCATTGTTGTAGTCAGTATTTTAGGTCGAGAGATTTAACGATTTCGTATAACAAATTCTTTCATTCGTTGACAAGGTCCGCCACAGACTTGCTATCAAAGTTTTTTGAGTCAATCGACTTCAAAAAATCATCGAGCCTGCTTTCCCGGCACGTGTCTCCAATTGCCGAAATGTTGCACTGCCGTATGGATTTTTATGTGCCGTGCTTGACACGGCTTGCAAAC
>JANPAU010000193.1:0-2401 GCA_031430055.1 Akkermansiaceae bacterium
AGTTCGGCTTTGAGGTTGATTTGGTAGTCCATTTCAGCGCGTTGGCGGTCGCGGGCTTCTACGCGATTCTGGCTCATCATGATGACGGGGGCTTGCAGCGCGGCGAGGCAGGAGAGAATGAGGTTCAGAAGGATGAAGGGATAGGGATCGGGAGGGCTTGTTCCTAGAACAACGATGTTGCCGATGATCCACAACACAATGAAGATTCCGAAGCTGATAATGAAGCGCCAGCTTCCGCCGAAACTGGCGATGTGGTCGGCAAGGCGCTCACCGACAGTGCGGCGGGCGAGGGCTTCTCTATCGTCAGGATTGGTGGAAAGGATTTCGTGCTGTTTCAGGCTTTCGATGACGGCACGCTCAAGGTCAGTAATCTCACCGATTTCCTCACTCAGCGCAGCTTCCACATAGTCCGCGCGCAATTCCGGCAATTCATCTTTGGCGATCCAGTCGGTGTCTTTGAGCTGGGGGTGCTGTTTCTGGACGAAACGCAGCAGCGAAGGGCGCAGAGCAGTGCAGGGAATGCAGTCATTTTCAGCGACACAAGTGTTGCGAATCGCGCAGGTGCGCATGGTAGGGGATGAGTTCATGATTTTTCCTTGGCCAAGGTTCCACGCAGTCCGCCGCCGATGAGCGCGGTGGCATCGAGCAGTGCACTGGGCAGACTCCAAGTGCTGGCCACTGCGATATAGCGCGGTTCCCAGCTCGGATCGAACTTGTTCTTGTAGTCCCGTAGACCTTGGAAGTTGTAGAAGTTCCCGCCGCGATGGAAGATGCGGGCGGCGAGCTTGCTCCACAACGGCGCAAGTGGATGGGTGGAGAGGCCGGAAAGCGGGGCCATCCCAAGGTTGAAATGGCGATAGCCCTGGGCCTTGCCCCAAGTCATGATTTCGGTGAACAAATAGTCCATCACGCCGCCGGGCGTGTCCGCCACATGGCGCATGAGGTCGATGGAAAGCTCACTCTTGTCGGCGGTGGCCCAGATGTTGGCAAAGGCGACGAGGGTGCCCGACGGCGCGAGCACAACGGCACAAGGGAAGCGGCGCATGTAATCGTCCTCGAAACCTCCGAGCGAGAAACCTTTTTCCCTCGCATGATGTCCAACCAGCCACGCATCGGAAACGGCCCGCAGTTGCTCAAAATTTCGCGTCACTGTAACGACATCCCAGATCGTAAAAATGTAACCATCGCGCATGAAGCGGCTCTTTGCCTGGCGCAGTTTTCTCGCCGCTGGGCCTTCCAAGTTGAAAGTGTCCAGTGATACACGAGCCTCCTCGCCGAGTTTAAAAAGCTTGAACCCCATATCGACCTGACGCGGCATCTCAGCAGCACTGATTTCATAGAACACGGGGCGGAAACCTTCGTCCTGTGCGCGCTCGATGAAGTTCCAGAGTAGATCGTCGGCGCTGCTGCGGTCACCCACTGGATCACCCATGACGATGCGGCTGCGGCCCTTGTCGGCATACATGAGGAAGCAGCGGCGGTCGGCGGAGAACTCGAACTCTTTGTCGCCTAAAAAAGCGAGCGCGGAACCCGTGTGAGGGCTGAGTGCCACGATCCGCTGCACCTCCTCGATGTCCGCTGCGATGGGCGCATGACGTGGCTTCACCGGCCGCAGCCATTGGGCGAGAGCAACGATGAGAAATACGCTCGCCGCCCCTACCAGCGCACGCAGGAAGCGTGACGCATCACCATCAAACGAGAACTGCCACCACAGATCATGGGTGTAGCCGATATGACGACTGGTGAAAAAACCCAACCACGTCGCCACGCCAACAAGCGCCAGAAGAAGCAACCACCATTCAAAGGTGAAGCGCTGCGTCCAGATGCCCGCGTGGCGGTGAAACTGCTGACGAAACGGTAGCAGACAGACGAGGAGGAAGCTCAAGACCAGTGCTTCTTCCCAATCAAATCCTTTGGCCAGCGAGAACACAATGCCGCTAAACGTCAGAGCGATCGTGAGCCACCATGCTGCCTGAATGCGACGTTGCAGGCCGCGTGCGAGTACGATGAGTAATGCGCCGGAGATGCTAGAGACAAAGTGCGATGTCTCCACAAACGGCAGCGGTAGCCAATCCGCTAGGTATTCACGCCGGGCGGGTTCCATCGGTGTATTCGCAGAGAGCAACAGCAGAAATCCGCCGCCGAGTGCGAGCAACGCCCCTAGTCGTGGAGCAAAGGTATTCCACCCACGCAAGGCCACAACCGCACCTGCCTTCAGCGTGGTCCGCCGCATCCATAGCTCACGCCAGCCGAGCATGAGCACCGCGATAAGGAAGGGCAGCAGGTAAAATAGCAACCGATAGGTGATGAGCGAACCCGCCAGCGCAGCAGCAGGAATGGTGCCGACCAGCATCTTGGTGATAGAAAGCTCAAGCACCCCAATGCCACCGGGCACATGCGC
>JANPAU010000194.1:0-15465 GCA_031430055.1 Akkermansiaceae bacterium
CGTAGGCGAATGAAAACTCTGCCGCCGCAGGCGGACGAACATTTTTTCCTGAAAAATGAAAGCCCCCGCCAATGACGCACCGCTGATCCAGGTGAGCGAAGGCATCGAGATGACCCGCCGGCTCGTCTGCATGGCGAGTGACCGGAAACTGCTGGCCCCCAAGCAATTCGAGTTCAGCGCCCTCCAGCTCAACGAATGCGGACGGATGGTCGGTGGCTGGCTGAAAAGCCGTGGCGGCGGTTTCCAACCACCAAGCCCAGTTTGAAATCCTACAAAAGTCTCCACCCGCAAGTCTGCCCGCTGGAAAACGTGATGGCCGCTGCCCGCAGCGCCATGCAGGGGGAAATGAGCGGCCATGCTGCCGCCCGCTTCCATGCCCGTTGGGAAACCCACGCCGTGCAATTGGCCGAGGAACTCGCCAACGGATCGTGGCAGCCGAGAAAATACACCTACTTCGAGATCCACGAGCCGAAACTCCGCTGCGTGGCCCCCGCGCCGGTATTTCCCGAGCATCGATCATGAAATCCTCCTGCAACGCATCGGCAAGACCATTGCAGACCGACGGGTGATGACGCTGATCCAGCGGATCCTTGAAACTCATGAAGACGGTCATCGCATGGAGCGGGGCGAGGATTTATTCGACTGCCACATTCGACGGTACGGCCTGCCCATCGGGAACCTAACCAGCCAGTTCTTCGCGAACGTGCATTTCGACGGCTTCGACCATTTCATGAAACAGGAGCTGGAAGTGAAAGGCTATGTCCGCTACGTGGATGACTTTCTGAGAAAAGTCCGGCTCGTCGCGCGGGCTGCGCGGGGGCTCTTGGAACAACAACGAGAACAATCTGCGCGAATCCAACTGCAACAACAACGGTCCCACAAACGAGAACAACAAAGTGGGGTTCCGAGTCGCCAGGCCCTTGAGGGTGAGTCGCTTTTCCATCGGTGAGATCATGGTGGTGTGAAAATGCCGCCATGCACTGCCGGATTCAGGGACCAGCAGGATGTCGCGAGCGGTGCCGGAAACGCGCATCACTCTTTTGCAGAGTTGCAGCGCGAGTCCCCACGGGTCGCGCTGCATGATCAGATGAGATCGGTGCAATGTGTTCGATTTTCATGGCTTGTGAGTTTTATCGCAGCCGCAGTCATGGCCGCAGCTGGACTTCTTTTTCGGACGGGCAAGCCGGACGAGGAAAATCGTTAGCGTAAAGACCACGATTCCTGCTGCTGTGATTGTTTGCCAGTCCATGGTTAGAGTCCGATGAGTTTACCCACTTGAAAGACGACCAGTGACGCGGCGTAGGCGAATCCGGTCATGAAGAAAAACTGCCCGACGGCCCATTTCCACGATCCAGCCTCGCGGGCAACGACAGCGCTGGTCGGCAGGCATTGCAGCGCGTAGATGAAAAATACTAATAGTGAAATCAATGACAAGGGCGTGAAAATCGGGCGTCCATCCGGCCATTTTGAAGCCGCGAGTTGATCGCGCAGAACATTGCGGGTTTCCTCCTCGCTGTCGGATTCCTCGACGCGATAGAGAATCGCCATCGACGAGACGAAGACCTCGCGCGCGGCGAATGAAGTGAGAATCGCGGTTCCCATCCTGCCGTCGAAGCCGAGAGGTTTCACAATCGGCTCGATGACCGCGCCGATGCGGCCCATCGCGCTGTGAGCAAGCGCTTCTGCCGGATCGTCGCTGGCAGACTTCGGATAAGTGCTCAAGGCCCAGAGCAAGATGGAGAGTCCGAGAATAATCGTTCCCGCCTTTTTCACGAAGGACCATGCCCGGTCGATCACATGGCGGAAAATATAACTCCACTGCGGTTTGCGATAAGGCGGAAGCTCCAACAGGAAGTGGCCGGGGCTAATGTCTTCACCCAGCCTCCCACGCAGCAAGCGGGCGGTGATGAAAGCAGTGAGAGTCCCAAGCGCGTAGATCGCGAAGAGAACCAGTGCCTGCTTCCAGGTGCCTTCCTTTTCATGCAGCAAGAGGGGAATGATCAGAAAATACACCGGCAGTCGTGCGGAACAGCTCATCCACGGAGCGACGAAGATGGTGACAAGCCGCTCCTTGGCCGAGTCGATCGTCCGGGTGGCCATGATGCCTGGGATCGCGCAGGCATAGGAGCTGAACAATGGGAGAAATGATTTCCCACTGAGACCCGCCTTGGCCATCACTCCGTCCATCAGATAAGCGGCGCGGGCCATATACCCTGAGCTTTCTAGCAGACCGATAAACAGAAACAGCAGGAGAATCTGCGGCAGAAACATCACCACACCGCCGACTCCGCCGATGATGCCATCGACAATGAGTGAGCGTAGATCACCTTCTGCCATCCATGACTGCACCCAGTCACCTAACAAACCTTGTGCGGACTCGATCCAGCCCATCGGAACTTCCGCGAAGGAGAAGATCGCCCAGAAGACGCAAAAAAATATTCCAGCGAGTGTAATCCAGCCGTGAATTGGATGAAGTAAAACTGCGTCGATTTTGTCAGATCGCGTTTGCTGATGCGCATCCGGGCGCCGAGCGGCCAGTTCGCAGAGCCCGGTGATGAATGCCCGTCGATCGGATTCAGGGTCTCTCTCGCCTGAGATCCAGGTGGCCTCTGCGGCAAGTGGGAGGGGAAATCGTAAGGCTTGTTTTAACTCGACGACGCCTCTTTTCGCATTCGCCTGCATCGGGACGACAGGCACGCCGAGTTCTTCGGAGAGTTTCGCCGGATCGAGCCTCAGTCCAGTACGCTCGGCGACATCCACCATATTTAGGGCAATGATGCAGGGGAGGCCTAGCTCGATGACTTGGAGGGTGAGTTGCAAGTGGCGTTCGAGATTCGAGGCATCCACCACGCAGACGACCAGATGCGGTTTTTGTTCGCCGGGCAGTAGTCCGTTCAGGGCATCCAGCGCGACTTTTTCATCTGGAGAATTTGCCCGCAGCGAGTAGCAGCCGGGCAAGTCAAGCACCCGCAACTTCCGGCCATGCGGGGTAAATGCTTCGCCAGATTTCACCTCCACGGTGACGCCCGAGTAATTGCCGACGCGTTGGTTCGCTCCCGTGAGTGCGTTAAATAGAGTCGTTTTCCCGGCGTTGGGATTGCCGATGAGCGCGATGGTCGGAGGAGTCTCTGGATTGGGAGACATGGGAATTCAGCGCACAGGAGAAACCAGCACTTGATCCGCCAACTCGCGGCTGATCGCCATGCGGGTGCCGCAGATCGAGCAAATCAAATTTCTGCCATCCGCCAATTTACGCACCTGCAATTGCTCGCAAAATCCCAAATCGCGAAGCCGCTCGCAGCCGGGTCCGCTCAGCACGCGTATCTGCATGTCACACCCCACCTTGGCTTGGTTCAAGGTCACGGCGCTGTCGATTTCCAAATCGCTTGCGAGATTGTGTATCATCCGCTTTCAAGATCACCAATTGAGACTGGCTTGCAACAAGAAAATCCGAGCTTCCGCATCAAAATTCGTCATTCGCACCCTAAGAATGGCGAAAAATCCCTACGAGACTCCTTTTCGCAGACGATAGTTTCGAGGGGAAAGCCCCGTCGCCTTGGTGAATTGCCGCGTGAAATAGTTGCTGTCATTGAAACCAACCTCGAAGGCGATTTCCGTGATTCTCTTGTCCGTGTGTCTCAGTAAACCGCAGGCACGGTTGATTCGTTGCTCGATGACCCAGGCAAGAGGTGAGGTTCCGACTGCCGATTGGAATACCCGCAAAAAGCTCCGTCCTGACATGTGGGCGATGCTGGCCAGTTCATCCTGATCGACCTCCCGGTGGATGTTTCGCTCTAGGTGGGAGAGCGCCTCTCCGATCCTCAACAAGGCTTTGCCGTCAGGCGACGGACTTCGCCCATAACATCGCGAAAGAAGGCCGATGATCTGCATGAAAGACGCCGTCGCCATGAAGCCAAATCCCGGTTCGCGGGTCTTCAACTCGATTTCTAAACGATCCACCATTTCGATGACCTGCGCCAACTCTTTGCCATTCAAGTGGAGTCTTCCCTTCGTCGGTTGGCGGGATCTCCATGCGGGTTCGAGGGTGAAAAGCACGTGATAGCCTGGCACGGATGGGAGGTCTAAAAGTCCAACTTTCAACTGATTAGGTTGATAGAGAATATTCAGCAGCCTCAAATCAACCAAGTCGCGATACTCGTGTTCGCGGGGGCCGGCGATGACGAAAACGTCGCCCGCGCTGAGTTCCCACGACTCATTTCCCGTCACGTGAAGGCACTTTCCGCCCGTCACGATGACGAGCTCTGCAAATTCGTGGGCGTGGGACTCGAACAGCTCTTGGGGTTCCCGTCGTTCAACACTGATGGGGAAGCCGTCCGGGTGAAACCATTCATCAATTTTGAGAATTTTTTTCACTGGCGAGATCGTGCTTGTTTTTGGCAGAAGTGTAGAGGTTTTTTTGGAAAATTCACGGCAGGGTGGGGGGAACTATTAACCACATGTCCGCATCTTCGAAATCCATCGCTCAGTCTTACAAACTTGCCCAAGCCCATTACGCCGGTCTCGGCGTTGATACCGAGGCCGCCATGGCCAAGCTCGCCGGAATCCCGATTTCGCTCCATTGCTGGCAAGGTGACGACGTCGGCGGCTTTGAAAACTCGGGCGAAGGTCTCAGTGGCGGCATCGCCGTTACCGGCAACTACCCCGGCAAGGCCCGCACTCCAGATGAACTTCGCGCGGATCTCGACAAGGCGCTCTCACTCATTCCCGGCAAACATCGCCTAAATCTTCACGCCTTCTACGGCGAGTTCGGTGGGAAAAAGGTCGATCGCAACGAGATCCAACCCGAACATTTCACCGGCTGGATCGACTGGGCGAAATCAAACGGCATGGGCATGGATTTCAATCCCACCTGCTTCGCCCATCCCAAGGCGGCGGATGGCTTTACCCTTTCTCACCCGAAGAAGGCCATTCGAGATTTCTGGATCGAGCACTGCATCGCCTCTCGCGAAATCGGTGCGGTCATGGGCAAAGCGCTCGGCTCGCCCACCGTCACTAACGTCTGGATTCCCGACGGCTATAAGGACACCCCCTATGATCGACTAGCACCCCGCCAGCGCCTGTCAGATTCGCTGGACCGAGTCTTCGCGAAAAAGCTCAATCCCAAGCACCACCTCGACGCCGTCGAGTGCAAGCTCTTTGGCATCGGCAGCGAAAGTTACGTCGTCGGCTCGCATGAGTTCTACATGGGGTATGCGATTAAAAATCAAAAGCTGCTCTGCCTTGATGCCGGCCATTTCCACCCGACCGAAGGCATCGCCGACAAGCTTTCCTCCGCGCTGATGTATGTGCCGGAAATCCTGCTCCACGTCAGCCGTGGCGTGCGCTGGGACAGTGACCATGTCGTCATCCTCGATGACGCGCTGCAATCCATCGCCGCCGAACTCGTGCGGAACAAGCTGCTCGCCCGCACCCACATTGGTCTCGATTTCTTCGACGCCAGCATCAACCGCATCGCCGCCTGGACCATCGGCACCCGCAACACGCTCAAGGCCCTATTGATGGCGTTGTTGGAGCCTGATGCACTGCGGGATTCCGAGAAATCCGGCGACCTCACTACCCGACTTGCGCTCATGGAAGAATCCAAGAGCTTGCCATGGGGCGCGGTTTGGGATGCTTATTGTGAATCGCAGAATGTCCCTGTGGGGGCCGCTTGGCTCGCCGAGGTCAAGCAATACGAAACCGCAGTGCTTTCCAAGCGCGGCTGATTTAAATCAAAAATCTAACTCAAAACCATAATTATGAATCCAATTCTTGGCGTCGTTTTCCATTGGCTTGGCGGCCTTGCCTCCGGCTCATTCTATGTCCCATTCCGTGGCGTGAAACGCTGGTCATGGGAAACTTCATGGCTGGCAGCGGGAATCTTTTCGTGGATCATCGCACCCTGGGTTTTCGCAACCTTGAACACCACTGATCCGATCACGGTTCTAAAGGAAACTCCTGGGCAGACTTGGTTTTACAGCTACCTTTTCGGAGCGTTGTGGGGTATTGGTGGCCTTACATTCGGCTTGGCGATGCGCTATTTGGGCATGTCTCTGGGGATGGCGGTGGCGCTCGGTTACTGCACCGTGTTCGGAACGCTCATTCCGCCGATTTTCAAGGGCGAGTTTAAGACCAAACTGGTCGATGATGTCAGCGGCCGATGGATCCTCGCCGGTCTTGCCGTTTGCGTGATTGGAATCGTCGTCACCGCGCTTGCCGGTAAGGCGAAGGAAGGGGAAATGACCGAGAAGCAAAAACGCGAAACCGTCAAAGAGTTCAGTTTTAAAAAGGGAATTATCGTTGCCACCTTCTCGGGCATCATGAGTGCTTGCTTCGCCTTCGGCCTCACGGCCGGTGATTGGATCCGGGCGACGACTTATAATGTCGACATGGTCAACAGTGCCAACGCAGCGGGCAAAACCGTCGTGCGCACCAAAGAGCCGTCTGGCGACGAGGACAAGTTGTTTGCCAAGTCTTTGGAAGGGGCGAATCTGTTTGCCTCCGGCGTGAGCGGATCGATCAACTTGGCTCTCGGTTTCCTTGAAGAACCCTTCACTCTGCAAGGCAAAATCGCCGAACTGAAAGCGAAGGCGTCGATGACGCCTCAGGAGTCAAAACTTCTCTCCGAAGCTGAAAACAAGTCTCCCGGAGCCTTGACGCAAGCACAAGCGACCCTTGCCGCCATTAAGGCATCCTCTGATCCTGTTGCCGTTCGGATGGCGGCTTATGGCGAGAAACTCCCGACCGTCGCTGCGGATACCAAGACGTTTTCAATCGTCGACAATCTCAGCTACCTATCAGAAAAGGAAACCGCGCTGAGTGTTTTGGCATCAGGTGCTAACTTGAACGCAATCCACGCCAAGCATAGCCTCTGGACTGGTCTGCCTGTCCTCATCGTTGTCTTGCTGGGCGGATTTACCACCAACTTCATCTGGTGTGTCGCACTCAACCTTAAAAACCGCAGCGGTTACGAATACATCGCCACCACACAGCGCCACCCTGCCCACGGCAAGGATCGATCTGCCATTGAGAATGTCACTGACGCACCTGCCGAAGAATTGACAGCACCCAAGAACTTGGCCGACCGCGGAAACGATCGCCGAATCCCGCTCGTGGGAAATTACCTCTTTGCCGCCCTGGCTGGCACACTTTGGTATTTCCAGTTCTTCTTTTACTCAATGGGTGAAACCCAAATGGGCGAATATAAGTTCAGTAGCTGGACCCTTCACATGGCATCGATTATCATTTTCAGCACCATCTGGGGACTCGCTTTGCGGGAATGGAAAGGTGCCAGCGCGAAATCGAAAGGGCTTCTTTTTGCCGGACTCGCGATTCTCGTGCTCTCCACCGTAGTGATTGGCTACGGCAATTTCGTCGGTAGCGGTGGCGGCGGGCATTGAGCCGATTCCATCGACATCGACCGCACAGGCGTGGCCGGAGAAGACGGTGCAGGATTGGGCACTGATACTCGGGCGTTTCGGATAATCCTTGGTATTGACCCCTCGCCGCAGCGGGCTTAGGCAATGGCCGAAGCAATTTACCCATGGAACCTACTACGACAGCATACGGCACTTGGAGCGGCGGACGCTTCATGCACTTCGGCGAAACTTTATCCGAGGAGCGCTTTATTGGCTGCATTGAGACGGCCTACGAAGCTGGCATTCGGACGTTTGTGACTTCGGATGTTTATGGAAATGGCAAGGCCGACGAGCTGCTAGGCAAGGCGCTAAAGGGTGTCGATCGCGCCACCTACAGTTTAGTCGGGATGATCGGCCACGATTTCTATGAAGGCCAGCGTCAAGGCAGCCAAGGCTACCCGCGTTTCACTTCGCCCGCACTTCGTGGGCCGGAAGGGTATTTGGATTTCATTAAAATGGCGTGTTCGAAAGAGCTCGAACGCTGCGGGGCGGACAAGTTCGACCTGCTCATGCTCCATAACCCGGACGAGCTTGGATACACCAGCGAGCCACTTTGGGAAGCGCTTGAAGGCGCGAAAATCGCTGGGCTTACCGACCGACTCGGTATCGCACCGGGTCCTGCTAACGGCTTCTCCCTCGATCTCGTCGGCTGCTTCGAGAAATTTGGACATCTGATCGATTGGTCGATGTTGATTCTCAATCCACTTGAGCCATGGCCAGTGGGATTGACCCTGCCGATCTGTGAGAAACACGGGATCAAGGTGATGACGCGAGTGGTTGATTACGGTGGCGTTTTCCACGATGACATCGGAGGACCTGAGCATCGCTTTAAACCCGGCGATCACCGGACTTACCGGCCGGAAGGATGGGTCGAGCGCGGGATGGAGAAGGCAAATTTCATGCGCCCGCTTGCCGCGAAATACCATCTAACGTTGCTTCAATTTGCCTGCATCTGGAATCTCAGTCATCCTGCGGTCGAGAGCGTGGTCCCCACCTTCATCCAAGAAGCGGGCGAAGGCGCGCGTCTCATCGAGGACAAAATCCGCGATTTCGCCAAGCTGCCCGATGTGCGTTTCACGGACGAAGAAATCGATTCCATCCGCCAGATTGGCGACAACACTGGCTGCATGACCTTGAAGGGTGCCAGCAAGCGTCACGAAACCAGCGAGCGCCCGGACGAGTGGCCGATGCGCGAAGACCTGCTAGAGCTGGCCGGTCGTCATGGCCTCGGCTCCGAGTGGTGATTTCTTAAGCCAACTCTTCTTTTCGCAGGCACACGATTGGATCGAGCACGGTGGGTAGCGTCTGCATGCTGACGAGAGCTTCGCGCATCCGTCCCTCGACGGTTTCGTGCGTGAGGATGATCAAGTCAGTTTGGCTCTCACCTTCGGCAGATTCACGCTGTAAAACTGCATCGATTGAGATGTCGCCATCTGCGAGGGTCCGCGTGATCGCAGCCAAGACGCCTTTTTGATCTGCCACTCGCAAGCGAAGGTAGAACGCGGTAACAACCTCATTAATCGGCAAGACTGGCGTGGCATGCAGTTCATCCGGTTGGAATGCGAGGTGCGGTACCCGGTGGCCCGGGGCGGCGGTATTTAAGCGCGCGATATCTACCAGATCGGCAATCACGGCAGACGCGGTCGGCTCGCTGCCGGCTCCCTTGCCATAGTAGAGTGTGGTGCCCACGGCATCGGCTTGCACCATCACGGCGTTCATCGCACCCTCGACATTGGCGATCAGCCGCTTGGCCGGCACTAAGGTCGGGTGCACGCGAATCTCGATACCAGTCGGCCGGCGGCGGGTGATTCCGAGCAGTTTGATCCGGTAGCCGAGTTGCTCAGCATAGCGGATGTCCAACGCTTGGAGCCCGGTGATGCCTTCGACGTGGGCCTTGGAAAACTGCACTGGAATCCCGAAGGCGATCGCACTCATGAGAGTCGCCTTATGGGCGGCATCCACTCCTTCGATGTCGAAGGTCGGGTCGGCTTCGGCGTAACCGAGTCTTTGGGCATCGGCCAAGGCATCGGCGAAGTCGAGGCCCTTGTCTCTCATCTCGGAAAGGATAAAATTAGTCGTCCCGTTGATGATTCCGGCGATCCACTCGATGCGATTGGCCGTGAGTCCCTCGCGCAGAGCTTTAATGATCGGGATGCCACCAGCGACGGCGGCTTCGAAGGCGACCATCACCCCTTTTTCGTGCGCTGCGGCGAAAATTTCGCTCCCATGGACGGCAAGCAGCGCTTTGTTAGCAGTGACCACGTGTTTCCCTGCGGCGATGGCCTCCATCACGAGAGTGCGGGCGATCCCGTAGCCGCCGATCAATTCCACCACGATGTCGATGGCTGGGTTGGCGATCACCTCGCGGGCATCCCTCACCACTTGGACATTTTCACCCACCAGCGCCTTCGCTCTCGCGATATTCAGGTCAGCAACCATCGTGATTTGGATGTCACAGCCAGCGCGCCGCCGGATTTCCTCTTGGTTGCGCGCTAACACCTCGAAGGTGCCGCTGCCAACTGTGCCAATTCCTAGCAGTCCGACTTGAATAAGTTCCATGAAATAATGTTCGAGTGAAGTTTCGGTATCGTTGGGAAATTTCCCCGTAAGGCTGCATTTCCCGCCCCGATCTATGGGAGCCTGCGGTAGTAGTTCAATTCCAATCCACGAGAATCTTAGAACACCTCAGGGCGGTAGATTTAGTCCTCGTCACGGTATCGGGAGATGCACTTTCTTTCTCTGTCCACCTTGGTATCGGGCTATTTCTTCCGGAAAATTTGGGCAAGGAAGCCAAGGACGAGAAGTCCGAAGCCGACTGCAATCCATTTAGGCAGGTTCGATTTAGGCGTGAGGTGATCGTATTTCGACGAGGGTGCGGTGGCGGCGGCGCCTGTTGGCATGGCCTCCGGATTTGGCTTAGTGGCAAAGGGTGGGATGAGTTCGGCTGCGGTAATTTGTGGCTTGCCGACCTCGCTGCGGAGGGCGGCAATAGCAGCGGCATTGACGGTTGGGGCGGAGTTGCCAAAAGAATGACGAATGTAGGTGAGGACGGAGGCGATTTGCTCATCGGTTTGATAGGCGAGGGCCATCATGCCACGAGGGAAATTGTATTCTTGGCCTTTGACCGTGATCGGGCCTTGGAGGCCGCGGAGCTGGATGCGGATGAGGTTTTCCTCTGGACCATTCACCCATTCGGAGCCGACAAGCGGTGGTCCTGCGGCGGTGCCTTCGCCGCTCTGGCCGTGGCAAGCACCGCAGACGAGGTATTGTTGTTGGCCGACTTTTAGGATCGCGGGGTCGATGGCTTCGGTGGTGGGTGGTAGTTTTAGATTCGGCTGATTCGTGAAGACGATATGATTCACGCCGATGAATCCCCAAGTACCGGATTCATCATCCACGAGGTGAATGCGGGCGTTTTTACCAATAAATTCCGCTACATTCCAGAGTGCCGGACTGCATGATAGACTGCGTTTCCCCACAGCCTCTTTCTGAATCTGCCAATCGCCATATCCGTCGCTCTCGAAGGTTTGAAAGTCTCGCGTGGCAGCAAGAAGGAAGCCGGCAAGTGCGAGAGTGGCGAAAAAGATGCGAAACATACAAGGTGGTGGTCTTCTACGAGACTTTAATGGCACGGGACTATTGATTCGAAGGGAGGGAATGCCAACTGCAAATGGGGTCAGATGACCCTGATTTCAGGCGAGCCAATAGAGGCTTGCGACCCCGGTCACAAATCTCCAGATTCCCTACGTCATGGAAATCAACCGTCGTCCGTTTATCAAAACCGCGCTTGGTGCATCACTCGCGTCGCTCACGTCCCGTGCGGAAGAGGTCCCGCCCACTGCGAAAAAGCTTGGCTGGGCGTTGGTCGGTCTCGGTTCGCTGAGTTCCAATCAGATCGCTCCTGCGCTGTTGAAATCCAAGCACAGCGAGCTGGTTGCTGTGGTGACCGGCACCCCGGAAAAAGGCCTCAAGTGGCGCGAAAAATATGGGCTCGCCGCGGACAAGGTCTATTCCTACGAGACCTTTGATAAAATCATCGATGATCCAGCCATCGACGTCGTTTACATCGTCTTGCCAAACAGCATGCATCACGAGTTCACGATTCGCGCGGCCAAAGCCGGGAAGCATGTTTTCTGTGAAAAGCCGATGGCGAACACCGCACAGGAATGTCGTGAAATGATCGCCGCCTGTGAGGTGGCAAAGCGTCAGTTAGGAATTGGCTATCGTTGTCAGTTCGAGTCGCACCATGTGGAGGCGAGGCGCTTCGCTCGGGAGAAAGTCTTCGGCACTCTCAAACATGTGGATGCCGGGTTTGGCTTTGCCATCGGCGATCCCAAGCAATGGCGGCTTCGCAAAAATCTAGCAGGTGGTGGTGCGCTCATGGATGTGGGAGTCTACGCCCTCCAAGCCTGTCGCTATCTCGCGGGTGAAGAGCCGGCCGAGGTCTCTGCACTCGAAACCAAGACGGACCCCGTCAAATTTGCCGAGGTGGATGAGACCATCAGCTGGATCATGAAATTTCCATCAGGTATGACGGCGACTTGCGTGACGACTTACGCGTTCAACGGTCGTGAAGACTTCACCGCCTTCGGCACGCAAGGACGCTTCGGCATGAAGCCGTGTTTCGGCTATACCGATCACGCTGGTTGGACATCTGATCCCAAGATTTCCCTTTCATTTCCGCAAACCGATCATTTCGTCAGTGAGATGGATGCTTTTTCAAAGGCAATTCTCGCAGGAAAACCCTTCGAGCCCTCAGGTGCCGACGGCTTGCGGGATCTGTTGGTGGTTGAAGCGATTTACCAATCCATCGCCAGTGGGAAAAAAGCAGCAGTCGCGAAAGCTTAACAGGGTCTGACATGAAATCAAAGCGTGTGGATGATCCAGCCAAGCGCTTCTGCGGCGCGCTCGGTCGAATAGTCTTCGGCGAGTGGGAGGTGGATGAATCCGGCGCGGCACGGACTTGAGTGGGTTTTCAGGAAGGCAAGAGCGGTGAAGAACAGTTGATTGCAGAGATAGCGACCGGGATCTCTTGATAGGGTGGCCTCGTGCTTTTTTAGATCGAGCAGCTTGTGGATTTGATCCAAGGGCAAGGTTGTGTGGAGGTTGGCAGGTGCACCGTTTTGAATTGGGCGGGAAATTGGTTGGCGCCCGGCGATGTCAGGAATTTTGAAATCCAGTTCATTCCAAGCGGTGGATTCAAGTCGGATCGAGCGACCGCCGGCGGCTTCACCCAGCAGAATCAAAGTGTCCGGGCGAATGACGCGCAGGGCTTGCTTGAGCCGGGCTGGAGCGATCACGGAGTCGACCGGGAGGATGCGGGTGTAGATTTTCGGGAATGTTTTTTTCAATTCATGCAGGGCGAGCGATGAGGCGTTTTCCGCACGACCGTCAAATGGACCGAAAGCGGTGACGAGGATTTTCATGGTCAAAGTGGAGGTGGGATTTGATTTCTTCACGAGGGAAAGGCATCTGAGCTTGCCGGGAGTGATGGCGAAGTTTATCTGCCTACGGCATGGAACATCATGTCTATTTCTGGTTGAAGGAAGAATATCAAAATGAAACAGATCGTGCGATCTTCGAGCAAGGTCTTGCGGCCTTGTTTCAGATCAAGCTGGTCGCCGGTGGGCGCTGGGCTTTCCCGGCGAAAGTCATGCCACGCCCGGTCATCGACCAATCTTGGGATTACGCCCTAACGATGCAGTTCAAGAATATTGAAGACCACGACGCCTATCAAGTGGATGCCGATCACAACGTGTTCATCGGCACGTTCAAGGATTGGTGGGCACAAGTTCAGGTAAGAGATCTGGCGTGACCGGGATCTGGGTGAATTCCCTGATGGAGGCCTTGAATTCGTCCGGCCAGTCGAAGGTATCGACCGTTTCAGGGAATTCCCAATTTGGATTGATGAGCAGCAAGTCTTGAAAAAAAGTGGCAGCGTCATCCATCGCGCCTGCCTGTGAGGCGGCGATGACGAGCAGGGCGGTCGAGTATTCCTGTTTGTCCTGTGGGAATCCGATGCGTTTCCCGACGCGCAAAAAGTGGTAGGCGCGCTCGGGATTCCCCGTGAGCAAGGCGATCCACCCGGCCCTGAGTGCAAAATCGAAGTTCTCTGAAAATCGCCTAAGGCCAGTGTTCAGGATTTCGATCGCTTGCTTCGAATCGTCGTTTTCAAACGCGGTGTAGGCAGCTTCGGTATAATCGGCAGGCAGGTGAGTCTCCACCGGGTACTCGGTGATGAGTTCCACCCAGCATGAGCGGGCATTCTTGAAATCGCCGAGCGCGGTGAGAGCGACTGCTTCGGTGCGTAAGCTGGTTTCCGCAGGGGCACCGAGATTTCGCGCGACACGAGCGAGCTTGGCGGTGAGGTCTAACTCTTCATTGGCGCTCGAAAACAACAGTGCCAACTCAAGACAGGCTGCAGCATAGCGCGGCTTGCTCACAGCGGCGAGGGTTCCCGGGGCCGCGAGGTGATCGGCGATGGTCTTCCTTTGCGCGGGAGTGGAGTTTTTCGGGACTTGGATTGCTGCAAGTTCAGCCTTCATGCGCTGGCTGAGTTGGTCGAGCGCTGGAGTGAAATCTACTTGCTCCCAGCCGTCCCAATCCTCACGCAGGCGGATGTCCCGTAGATCGGGGAAGACTTCCGTCCAGCTTGAAAGAGCATCCGCCGTGCGACCTTGCAGCCATGCAATCCGTGACTGCGAGATTTGGCGAAGTATGGGTGGCAGATCCTTTGCCTGGGTGAGACAGGTGTGAATCCATTCCGGGTGATCTGACTTGAGCGCGAGAGCGAGTGCACTGGCCATCGCCGGACCACTTGCGCCGGCACTTTGGATGGCAGCGAGGACCGCAGCAGAATCACCCGACTGGAAAGCTGCAATCACTTCCGGTAGACCGGGCGATGATGGATCCGCCGGACCGGCGCGGGCGATGCGGTCAGTCAGCGGGAGGAATGCGCTCGGACTTGCGATGCGGGATGGTAGAGTCGTGAACTCATCAATCATCGTTGAGAAATCCAGCCGCGGGTAAATTGCAAAGATCGCATCGAAATCGCACTCGGCGAAGGCTTTAAGCCGCGCTTCGTAACTGCAGCGCGAGAAACTTCGCTCACGTTCATCATAAAAAGTCCCTGCTAATGCTTTAGCCAAGTTCTCCAGCGATTTCATGCGTGGCTCATCGATGGGTGACGCGTCGTGCTCGCTTGGTATTTCTTCCGGCAGCGGTAGTAGCCGATGGGTTGTTACGGTGCCATTCTCCTCGCCGATGACGACGCTCTTCAGATCGAAGGCGATGGCAGTGATGAGAGATACCGATGGGATCGGGGCATGTGGATTCGTCATGATTTTCAGCAGATGATTGTCGACGGTGAATGGAAGTTGTTCCGGGTCTTTCATCAGCGCTGTCCAGATGTTAGGATGGCGGCTCCAAGCGAAGCGTGACATGAGCTTATCGGTTTTGAGTGAGTCATCTTCTTCTCTGTAGGAAATGATCGACTGGGTGGGGGAGTGGTGCCGCCCCCTATCTTGAAGTGTTAGTGCGGAATTACCGTTGGCGGAGAATTGCGCTTGCAGCAATTTCAATGGCTCCGACATGGCAGTCACCTTCACTGGAGCCACCGGCGAAACTGGAATTTCCAGCAGGCTGCCGTCCGCGTTTAAGACGCGCAAATGGTTCCGATCTAAGAATGCGGCCAGCGGCTGCGGAGTATCGCGTGTGGATGGGTCCGTGGTGCGGATGACTTCACCGGTCTTCGTGTCCCGAATCTGCCAGACGATTGAGTGATCGGTCGTTGAGACCCACGCTGGGTGCGCCATCAGCAAACTGTCTTCGGAAAATACGATCACCGTCGAAGGAGTTAGATCGTCTGGCAGAAGACCAAGATCACGGATTGGCTTGAGTGATTTCGCATCGCAAAGTAAGGCCTCCGACTTGCGTTCCACCACCAAGAATTGTGAGGTCGGGTCGAGAACTAGGCTGCGAGTTGGGCCGCCGTCGGTCGGAAATAGGACGCTCTCGATTGCCAAGGTTTCAAGATTCCATCTCGCGG
>JANPAU010000195.1:0-7593 GCA_031430055.1 Akkermansiaceae bacterium
TTCCCGCAGTTCGGCTGGAGTGACTACTGGCTCGTCATCCAGCGGGGGGCGGACTGACTTGGTGATGCGTGCCGGCGAGGTCTTGGGTTGAGCGACGTCGGAGGTCTCCTTGGGCTTGTTGCAGGAAATCAGCAAGAGTCCGAGGCAGGGCAAAATGTGATAACGAGTGATCATAACTCAGGGCGCGGAGAAGTGTTCCCAACCACCGCTGAGGGTATCGCCTGCGGAAACTTCCACAAGCACGCCGATGCGGGTGAGGGCAAGGTTAGGAAACTTGAGCGGCCATGCGGTGAGCAATTCGGCAGCGCGGGTGGGTTCGATTGAAAACAGGATTTCGTAGTCTTCTCCGTCGCTCAATGCCTGCTTGCGGGTGCAGCCTTCCGTCAGGGGGAGGGTGGACTCGTCAAGCTGGAGACCGCAGCGGGAGGCGCTGGCCATGCGGGGTAAGTCTTTGGCCAAGCCATCGGATAGATCCATCATGGCGGTGGGCTTGTAAGACGAGACGAGCCAGGAGACTTCCTCGATGCGCGGGGTGAAATTGAGGTGTTTGCCTGAAATGGACCCTCCGAGCGTGCCGGTGACGAAAAGCAAATCCCCGGGCTGGGCGGTGGAGCGTAGGACGAGGTGCTCGCGGTGGACGCGGCCGGTGGCGGCGATGGAAATGACGGGCGCAGAGTTTGTGGGAATGCTGGATGTCTCGCCACCGGCGAGGGTGCCGCCGAATTTTAAGAGGCAGTCCGCGATGCCACGGTAGAGGTCTTCCACCCAGGTGACGGGGGTCTCCGGCGGCAGCGCCAAGGTGATGAGAAAGTGCTCCGGGCGGCCTCCCATGGCGGCGAAGTCCGAGACGACGCGGGCGGCAGCTTTCCAGCCGACTGCTCGTGGTGGCGCGTTGGGTAGAAAGTGAATCGATGAGACCAAGGCGTCGGTTTTTAAAAGCAGCAGGGTGGGGGAGAGCGGGTCGTGATCGATGACCGCGCAGTCGTCGCCTGGACCGGCAGAGGGATCATCGTTTTTTGGAACCAAGCGGATGAGCCGTTGGATGAGGGCGTCTTCGCCGATGTCTTGGAGCGTGGTCATGAAGAGGTCTCCAGCGGCAGATGATGATAGCGGGCAATGAATTGAGTGATGACGGTAGCACTGTTGAAGCAGCAATGGACGGCGATGGGAGCCCAGATTGAACCGGTTTTTTCGTAAATAACGACTAACAGGCATCCGAAGATGAACAGCGGGAGCAGTGCTGCGAGGTTGCCGTGGGCGGCGGCAAAGACGAGGGCGGAACAAATGCCTGCGATCCAAGGTCCACTGAATTTCTTCGCAGCGGGGTAAAGGTAGCCGCGGAACACGATTTCTTCGCAAAGGGGAGCGGCCACGACGGCGGCGAATCCCATCAGCCCGAGAAGCCGTGGATCGCTGGAATTTTGAAGCAGCTTGACGGTATCCTGAACGGTATCGATGCCGAAGGAGCCGATCCAATCCATAAAACCGCTGACTTGTAGACTTATAATCATGGCCCACATGAAAGCGACGGCACCGGGCGCAATGAGAAAGACCCAAGGCCAAGATTGCCACTTGAGGCCAAGCCAATCGGTCGGGCGGATTCGGGAAATGACGAAAAACGTGACGATCCCTGCGCCGATGAATTGGAACGCGATGGCACTCAATAGGGCACTGGAGTCTAGGCTCAGGTCTTCTTTGGCAGGAGTGCTCACCGACGAGACCACTAGACCGAAGAACAGTAAGTAGATGAAGCCGATGCCAAGCAAATCAAGAGGTTGGTAGAGCCAGATGGGAACCCGTCCGAACGAAGTTGCGGAGGGGGGCTCTGTCAGGTATGGAACGCTGGATGGAGATTCGCTCGCGAATTCTGAAGTGAACTCGGGTGGTAGAGCACTTGTCTTGCTGCGTAGCTTTTGAAAAGTAGTGGCGACCACGAAGATGCCGAGGGCCGTGCTGAATGTGGCGATGATGGCGAGTTCAGTGGGGTCTGGCATTTTGAAATCCTACGGGCAGAGGGTGCGATGGGGTGGCGGTGTCCGCCAATTGAAAATTTAATGTTTCAGGATATTGATATTTTTTGAAATATGAACATAAGGCGGTGCTTGCTATCCAGGAATTTTTAATAAAATCTGACCTGTCATTAAGAAATCCACTAAAACCGTTATTTCTCTGGGAAATCCGTATCGCACGCTGTTGCGTCGGGATTATCCTGAGCCGCTTGTTGCCCTCCTTGCCTTTATTCTGGGGATTTGGCTGTGGGATCATTATTTCGGCAAAATTCAGGGATATGCGCCAGGGACTGAGGAGATTGCGCTTGTAAAAATTGATCGAGATCTGCGCTTGGCCGATGCCATGGAAGAAGATCCGAAGTGGCTGAAGTGGTTCACAGGGGTAGAGGAGCCAGTGGTGGTGAGGCAGGAGGCTTTGGAGGTTTTTCAAAAGCTCGCGAATGAAAAATCGATCAGTCCACAGGGCTGGGAAGCTTTCGCAATCGTGAAATCCGTGCACACGGGTGCGCCAGTTCGTGAGCTGCTCGGGCAATTGTTACAAGGCGACATGATTTCTGGATTTGAGGAAACTTCTGAAAGGCTGGCGAACCATCAGGGGACTTGGTGGCATGCGAAGCTCACCGAGTCGTGGGAAGAAAATGCCCAGCCGGGGTCGCGCTGGCGGCAGAGTCAAGGCGAGGATGCGCTTGCGCTCAAGAAGCGCGCCGTGATGGCAAGGTCGGTGATTTGGTTGCTGGGATTAGTGGGAGTCGCGTTTATTCCGGCGACTTTGCGCTGTTTAAAAAAAGGCTTGTCCGCGAAAACGCGTGGCTATGGCAGCGCGTGGCCCTTGCCGCTTGGGTTGATGGTGTTCTTCGTGGCAACTTTGGCGTGGATCGGATTTACCACCACCTTGGAAATCGGACTCGACCATTTACCGGGCCTCCATCCCATGCTTGCGATCGTTCTGGATTCCGCCGCGCGGCTGCTGCCGACGCTGATTGCGTTGAGCTTGCTCTTCAAACGTCCTTCACATGCGGTCCGAGTCGTGGGATTGGACCAGAAACTTCATGTGAAGCTGATCTTAGGCGCGTTTTCGCTACTGATGGGATTTGATCAGATTTTTCAGTGGTCGCTCGGGAGCTCAGGTGTGAACGCGCCGGGAGGTGGGTTGAGCATGGGTGACAGTGGGTGGTGGGGACTGGCCTTCGCGTTGGTTTCGGCTTGTTTGCTGGCTCCCTTGGCAGAGGAAATTCTCTATCGGGGGGTCTTGTTTCGCTCTTTATGGAATCGCATTGGAGTGATCCCGGGGGCGGTAGTGTCGGCGGCGGTTTTTGCAATCCTGCATTTTTATGATGGCTACGGCTTACTGAGCGTCGGCTTTTTCGGATTCACTTGCGCTCTGCTCTATGCAGGAACGGGTTCACTCGTCACCGTTGTCATGCTCCATGTGCTTTATAATGCCTCGATCAAAATCCCCGATTGGATCGTCTATCACGCGCCACTGGGGTAATTGGAGCCATCTGCAGATCGTGGGTCGACTGGGTTTCTCATTCAATCCACCGACAAATGAATCGAGAAACTCGCTGGCTTCGGGTGGGATTCCAGTCTCGTGCATCGAAACAGTTTTCATCCGAAGAGAGAGCCTATCATTCTTCTTGAATTCAAACGCGGGTGAAGTTTAGGTTCCGCCGTAGCTTGGTCCAATTAATATCCATTACTTTATGAGCGATTCTTTAGATGTTGCCGGTTTTGTAGCTCCGGAAGTCGCCGATTTAGCACCTCTTTTCCCTGGATATGAAATTCAGAGCCTCATCGCCACCGGCGGCATGGGTGCGGTTTATTGTGCGGTTCAAAAGTCTTTGGACCGCACGGTCGCCTTGAAGATTCTGCCGCTGGAATTGAGCAAGGATGCCGCATTCTGTGCGGGTTTCGAGGCGGAAGCGAAGGCGATGGCGCGCTTGAATCATCCGAATTTGATCGGAGTCTACGACTTTGGTGAAGTCAATGGGATGCTCTATATCATCATGGAGTTTGTCGCTGGCCAATCGATCTATCACTCTGCCGATGGTATCGCCATTGATCCGAGTGAAGTGATCCGTCTCGTCATGGGAATTTGCCAAGGCCTTGCTCACGCGCATGAGAATGGAATCATCCATCGCGATATCAAGCCGTCCAACATCCTTTTGGATCTCAATGTTCAGCCGAAAATTGGAGACTTCGGACTGGCCCGACCTTTCGAGCGTAAAGTCGAAGAGGGCGAGGAAATTTTCGGAACTCCGCACTACACGGCCCCTGAGGTTGTGAATTCGCCCTATTCGGTCGACTATCGCGCAGACATTTTTTCGGTGGGTGTGATGTTACACGAACTGCTGACAGGGAAGCTGCCAGCCAACGACCCGAGGCCGGCCTCGCTCATTGCTCATTGTGACATCCGCTTTGATGCGATTATCAAGCGGGCGACCCAATCCCTTCCCGCCTCTCGTTACTCCGGTGCTAACGAAATGGCGAATGACCTGCAAGCGATCGCCCACGCTTTCAAATCAAGTGGTCCCCAGACTGTCGGCCTTGGAGTCCCGCGGCCGGTGGCAAGACCTCGGAGCTACGTCGCCAAGGCGCAGAAGAAGTCGTCCAGCGCGTCGTCGGTATTCCTGCTGCTGGTGGTTCTCGCTGCCGCCGCTGCCGCCTACCTGTATATTTCGAAAAAACCTCCAGTCCAAGTGAGCGTGCCTGTGGTCGTCGTGCCTTCCCCCGAGCCGCCCGTTCCGACGAAAGATGATCCCTCAGAAACTTTAACCGAAATTCCCGCCGAGACCATGCCGGTGGAGCCTCCCGCCGTCGTGCAAGAAGAGCCGGATCGTGAAATCGTCAGCGAGCAATTCCCTCCGACCGAGGAAATCGTGGCCATACCCGATCCTGTGGCTCCTAAATCTGATGTTACAGCGTTTTTCCTCCGTGCCCGTAAAGTCATGCAAGACCGCGCAACTCCATTGATTAAAACTCACGAGGGTAAACTGAAGGATAACGTTTCAGGCCTCCGGCGAGATCTGGAGCGTGCGATTCGAAAAGATGGTTACTACCGGGATACATCGGCAACCTACATGCAGAAACACGAAGCCATTTGGGCAAAGGCGGGGAATCGCATCCCGTCCGAACTCGACGGATGGATTGGAAGAGTCCCGGATGCCACCAAGATCTATACCGAGCACTTCGAAAACCAGACGGCAGCCGATACCACCCTCAATACCAATTTAGCAGCGTTGTCTGAAACCTACCTGCTTGGTCTCACCAAGCAAATTGAGCGACTCGAGATCGAAAAAGACGTGGGAGCCATCGCCCTCATCGAGAAGGAAATCGAATTGACCAAGGAATCTCCCAAGTATTTTTCTGAATTGATGGGTGTTAGCGATACCAGCGATGAAGAATGAAGTGAATTTTTCAGGGATTCTCCTCACACTTCCACTGGCGGAGTCGCTGATCATGCATACCCTGCTGTGTGCCTAAAGCTGACAAGAATTCTCCACCTCATCTCTCCATCCCTGCGATCCACCTCCGTGGTTGCCGACAGCACAACCTCCAAGGGTTCCATCTCGATATCCCACTCGGGAAACTCACCGTCGTCACCGGTCCCTCCGGCTCGGGGAAATCTTCGCTCGCCTTCCACACCCTCTACGCCGAGGGCCAGCGCCGCTACGTGGAGACATTTTCCCCCTACGTCCGGCAATTCTTCGACCGCATGGACAAGCCGCTCGTCGACTCCATCGAAGGCATCCCTCCCGCCATTGCCATCGAGCAGAAAAATCACGTCCGCACCACCCGCTCCACCGTTGGGACGCTCACCGAGATCAACGACTACCTCAAGCTCCTCTTCGCCCGCCTGGCCGTCGGCTACGATCCGAAAACTGGCGATACCATCCAGCCAGATTCCCCCGAATCCGCGGCAGCTTGGGCCACCGCAAACCTCGCGAGTAAGCCGATTCTTGTCACCTTTCCCATCGCCATCCCTGCTGACGCGAAATCCGAAGAAATCTTCCCCTTTCTCAACGCCCAAGGCTACCTCCGAGTCCTGCTAGGCGGCCAAATCATCCGCACCGACGAACCCCTAGTGGCGGATTTCATCCTCCAGCCCGTCGTCCACGTCATCCAAGATCGCCTCACCCTAACTCCCAAAAACCACTCCCGCCTCCTCGAAGCCCTCGAAGCCGCCTTCTCCCTCGGAAAGGGCCACGCCACCATCAGTGATACAGACATTCCTGTCTGTTATACCCAAGCATTCTCCACCACTTGGACCAACCCAAAAACTGGCTTCACACTCCGCAAACCCACCGCCGCCCTCTTTTCCTTCAACTCCCCGTTAGGTGCCTGCCCCAAGTGCCGTGGCTTCGGCCGCATCATCGGAATCGACCCCGAAAAAGCCGTTCCCGACAAGTCGCTCTCTATCGCCCAAGGAGCCATCAAGCCCTTCCAAGGTGAGCGCGGCGACGAGTGTCAACGCGATCTTGTTAGGAACTGCAAAGAGCGCGACATCGACATCAAATGCCCCTTCGAAGACCTCACTGAAGACGAGCAGGAATGGATCTACTACGGCGACCGTAAGAGCGACGATCTCACCCCCGAAGAACTCGAAGACCTTTGGCAATCCGGCAATTGGTATGGAGTCAAAGGCTTCTTCGACTGGATGGAAACCAAGGCCTACAAGATGCACGTCCGCGTCTTTCTCAGCCGCTACCGCTCCTACACCACTTGCGATTGTTGCCGGGGCAAGCGTCTCCAACCCGAGGCTCTCTGCTTCAAGGTAAAAGGTAAAACTCTCCCAGAAATCTGGTCCCTCCCCATCTCTGATCTTCTCCCCTGGTTCTCTTCACTGATCACTGATCACGGCTCACTCGGCATTCCCAAAGACCCCACTCTAAAACTCGTTCTCACCGAGATCACCTCCCGCCTCACCTACCTCGACCAAGTCGGCCTCGGTTATCTAACGCTCGACCGCCAAACACGCACCCTCTCCGGCGGTGAGGTCGAGCGCGTCAACCTCACCACCTGCCTCGGTGCTGCACTCACCGGCACCCTCTTTGTTCTCGACGAACCCACCGTCGGCCTCCACCCCCGCGATATTGACAGGCTCGTCGGCGTCATGCACAACCTCCGCGACAAGGGCAACACCATCGTCGTCGTCGAGCACGAGCAAACCGTCATGCTCGCCGCCGATCACCTCGTCGATATCGGCCCCGGGGCCGGCTCCTTCGGCGGCACCCTCATCTATCAAGGAGTCCCAAATCCTAAATCAAAAATCATCAATCAATCTGCCCCCGGTACTCTCCCTTGGCTCACCGGCCAAAAATCCATCGCCATCCCGACCACCCGCCGCAAGCCCTCCAAGCAACTCCTCCAAATCCGCGGTGCCACCAGGCACAACCTGAAAAAGTTAGACATCGATCTCCCCCTCGGCCTCTTCACCGTCCTCACCGGCGTCTCCGGCTCCGGAAAATCCACCTTTGCCCACGATGTCCTCTATCTGAACCTCGCTCGCAAGCTCGGCCAGCAAGCCGAAGGCGATGCCGCGCCGATCAAGGAACTCAAAGGCTCGCAACATTTATCCGGTGTC
>JANPAU010000196.1:0-5012 GCA_031430055.1 Akkermansiaceae bacterium
CTCTGTCTCACCGGCTCCTTCAGCGCCGATTCCAATTGGCGCGGCTGGTGCGTCCGAGTCACTCCAGATGGAAAAATGATTCCCACCTGCTCCGGCATCCGCTCCCCCGGTGGCATCGGCTTCAATGCCGAGGGCGAGCTCTTCTACACGGACAACCAAGGCCCATGGAACGGCTCATCGTCCCTCAAATGGCTCAAACCCGGCTCATTCCAAGGGAACCCCTCGGGCAACAAGTTTCACAAACTCGCGAATCTCCCCGCTCCACCTGAAGTCACCGACAAGTCCCGCATTGTCACTGAGCACAAAAAGTTCCCTGAGTTCATCCCACCCGCCGTCGTCCTCCCCCACGCCAAAGTCGGCCAATCCCCGACCGGCATCGCCTGTGATACCAGCAACGGAAAATTCGGCCCCTGGAAAAACCAACTCTACGTCGGCGAACAAACTCACTCACAAATCCAGCGCGTCTGCCTCGAGAAGGTGAAAGGTATCTATCAGGGCGCAGTTTTTCATTTCCTCGAAGGCTTCGAAGCCGGCCTCATCCCCGTCCGCTACGATGCCGCCGCCGGCATCATCTTCACCGGCGGCTCTAACCGCGGGTGGGCCTCGCGCGGCAGTAAGCCTTTCACCTTTGAACGCGTCAAGTGGACCGGGAAAACTCCCTTTGAAATTCAAACCATGACCGCCAACTCCGACGGCTTCACCCTCAACTTCACCGAGTCCGTCGATCCCACTACCGCTGGCAACCCCGGCAGCTACTCCATGGCCGCTTGGACTTATATCTACCAGGGCGACTACGGCAGCCCAGAAGTCGATCAAGCCACCCCGAAAATCACTGCCGCCACCGTCTCCACGGACAAGAAATCTGTCCGCCTAAAAATCGATGGCCTCGTCCGCGGGCACGTCCACCACCTCAGTTCCAAAGATGTCAAATCTGCGAAAGGCGACACCCTCTGGCACCCCGACGCCTACTACACCCTCAACGAGATCCCCAAGTGAGGTGACACAGGCATTCCCGTCTGTTCTTCATCTGCCCCGCCACACCCGAGAGCGGAAACTCTTCAAATATCCTGTTTCACCCCGTCTTTCACAAATTTCCAGATCGGCCCGGTGGGATCGAAGGGCGGGAATTGGTCTTTTTCCGAGGTCTCGGGCAATGATCCGTCGAGTCGGAAAATCGGAAGAATCGGCGCACCTCCGGGCGCTTTTTCATACTTCGCGCCGATTTCCTCAATCAGGAGATAGACGCCGAACTTACCGCCGGGGATTTCCGAAATCATAATTTCAATCGGATAGGTGCCGCCTTCCTGGACTTCGAACTCCCCGCCCGCCACCAATCCGCCGATCCCGTTATTGAACTCAGGCAGCCCTTCGTAGCGGTAGAAGGTCAGCGGTACTCGCATCGGAGTGTTTTTACGAATGTTCTTCTCAAGCTCGGAATTCTTCTGAGTCCCAGCCAGCTCCGCCTGCGTTTTGTTGTTATACGTTTCGAGGCCCGCGCCGACGATCGTATAGCCGTAATCGAAAACCGTTTTGTTGTTGAAGCGGATGGCCATCACGTCATCCGCCGCACCCACAAAGCGGAACTTACCGGACTTCGGAGCCTGCACGGCTCCACGATAGACCACCGCCCAACGGCTCGGCTCTACTTCCTTATCACACTCAAAGGCTGCGGGCGCCGCATTCGCATCCATCGTCGGAATCATGAACTTCGTCTGATAGAGTTGGCGCGGGGCCTTATAATATTTTTCGAAAGCGCGTTCCTTCAGATTGCTTGAAAGGAACTTCTGCAAGGCCGGCACCATTCCCCCGATCTGCATTTCCGTCGGCTTTCGGTCGCTGGTTTGTTTGAGGTCGTAGAAGGTACCGACCAGCGCGTTTTTTTCGAGATTGACCATGCCGAAGAGATTCTTGCTGCCCTTGCCGTCGCTCATTCCAGGGGCCAGTCTGCCGCCGAATCCAATGCCATTCCCATCTCCCTTTCCGCCGCCGCTACCGGAGCCGCCCAGGCCTTGGGAGAGGGCGCCCGAACTGAGTCCACCTAACGAGATCATTTGATGTGCCTCCTCGGGTTCAGGAAGCGTCAAGCTCGTCGTCGCGCCGAGCGCGACGACGCGTGACAAGTTTGCTTGGGTCATTTGGACGCGCTTTTGCTGCACTTTCTTTTGATTCTCCGAAGCACCGCCGCCGCCAGATCGAGGTGTGAAATCGACCTTTTTCTCGACCGGTGTGATGACCCGGAATACCCAAAGCCCTCCGATCGCCAGCAGGACGAGGTGGACAACCAATGAAATAGAAAGCGATCCGGCACCGAGTTGCTGCCAAATAGACTTCTTGGGTTTCGCCTGTGGAGTTGCCGCTGGACGTTCGAGGTCGGAGTTTTGAGTCATAGGAAGAAGGATTGTGTCTCAGTACCGACGCATAGGACTCCTTTTTCTTAGAAAAAATCCAAAAGACCCGCGCGGAAGACTTCGCCGTGACACAGGCACTCCTGCCTGTTCTTCATTTCACCTAAAACCTCCCATCCTCCACCCGCGGTTTCGCATACACCGGTGCGAAGCTGATGATGCAGCAGACCGCCATCACCAACAGCACCAGTTGGGTTGTTGGAAATTCTTTCCCGACCCCAAACATTCCTAGAAACCCAATGCCCTCCGAGAACGCTAGCCCGATGATCATCGCCGGAAGTTTCTGAGACACCGAAACGAGCCGCGGAATCACCATGAAACGGATCGCAAGCGCGACCAAAGCCAAGCCACCCGCCACGGCGAGCGCCCATAGCGGTGGATTCCCTTGATCCGCCCCTTTCGGAATCCCACCCCCGACGAAGAATTGAATAATCACCAACCCTTGAAGAATGGCAAACCAGAGGATCCAAAATATCATTGCTTGAGGCGGCGCAGAAGAGCCTTGTTGGGAATTCATCTGAAAACCCTGCCTATTTCAGATCATCCAATCAAGCCCGGCGTGACACAGGCATTTCTGCCTGTTCTTCATTTCAGAATTTCCCACCGGTGCACCGTCACCCGCGAGTTGAACCAAGGATTCTGCTCTTGCACCGCGTGACTGATGATCACCTTGGACGCCATCGGATCTGCTTGAATCCACTTTCCATCCCGAAGATAAACCATCACATGACGACGAGTTCCTACAGCGCATCGAAAAATTGTGTCAGGAGTGATTCCCTAACACCGTATTAGCCCGTGAAGGAATGGAAATCTCGATTTAGCACTTATTTACTCAAAATTGCGCAATGTCTCCGCTCGGTAAGTCCGCCCTTCGTCTCGTCATCTATGGAGGAGGCATCGCCTATCTCGTTGTAGATCTTTTCATTTTCGACGGACTACTCCATCGGACCTTCGTGGGTGACCGCACGCCAGAATCTGCTATCGCCGCCCGCGTTTCCGGCCACCCAATCACTCGGAACCAGCTCGAGCGCGCCCTGAGCGAACAACTTTGGCTCGAAGGTAAATCAGCCGATCTTCTAAGGCCCGGAGAAATCGAAACCGCCCGCAAGGCGGCGCTCGACCAACTCATCGACCACGCACTGCTCCGCCTCCAAGTCCATGCAAGTGACCCGCAATTGCCCGTCAGCGAGGAAGAAATCAACGAACGCCTGCGCCGCCTCGTCGGTCGCTTCGAAAGCAAAGGAGCACTCGAAACTGCCATGAAAGCCCAAGGTATCGCCAGCGAGCAGATCCTGCGTGAGCGCTTTGCTGCGAGAATCCGACAGGAAAAATTGATCAATCAGCGCATCAGCTCGGCGGTCATGATCACCGACGACGAAGCCCGCAAATGGTTCGATGGAAACCAAGCGTCCATCGCCCTGCCCGAGCGCCTCGAAGTTCGGCACATTTTTCTACCGACGCTGGATCACCCGCCGGAAGAGGCAAAACAAAGACTCGCCGCCGCGCTTGTCGCGCTCACCGAAAAGAAAAAAGACTTTGCCTTCCTCGCCAAGGAAGTCAGCGAAGACCCCGCCACCAAGAACAGCGGCGGTGCGCTAGGCTGGATGACTCGCGACCGACTCCCGGTCGATTTCTCAGCACCGGTGTTCTCTTTGGCGAGCAACACGCCCACCCTTGTCCGGACCCGGCTCGGCTGGCATCTCGTCGAAGTCACGGCCCGCAAAGCCGCCGAGCCACGCACCTTCGAACAAGCGAAACCCGAAATCCTCGCCGCCCTCGAAGCCGTCAAACGTCGCCAAGCTACCGAAGATTTCCGTAAAAACCTGCGAAAGGCGAACACCGCCAAGATCGAGATTTTCCCCCACGTAGCAGAAGCTTCCAACCACCAGGCCGAATCGAATTGAGAGGCATGGCGGTTGAAAAACATTCAAAATCTAACATTCAAAATCTCAGACAAAATGTGTATTTAATGTCCTCAACGAAGTTTTATGGTGTGTGCATACTACGCCAGCTTCAAGACAGGCAATTCCGATAGCCGGGCGAAATCCACCACCTTGTCGTTCTCATACTCTCCGACCATGACGAAGTCGTCGGTAAGAAATTCGGCTCGGATCTGCCGGCCTGCTGTGCGGTGAGTCCTTCCTGATCGATGAACCGAGCCTTGAGGGCTTCCAGCACCGTATTCATGTCGGCGGCCATTCTGCGGCCTTTTACGGGAAAGCAGAACACTCCCTCACGCGGGCTGGTGATGGCGGAGAAGAGACCGTTCTCCTTTTCACGGAAGGGTGGAAATATCGGCACCTCCACGCCCACACCAAGACCATTCACCGCTTGGCGGATTCCCTCCAACTCCGCTTCCAGTTTGTTCCTGGCCTCGCGGTAGAGAGTCTTTTGGATGGCCGGAAACATCCCGAGCACGCGACCGGTTGTCTGAGCCTTCTGAAGGACGAAATCAAAATGCCGTGCCGCAACGTCCAACGCCACCACGCCGATGGTCACAAACTCTTCCGTCTCCGCGAAGGGACGGAAGCCAATCGTGGCAAAATCGTAGGTGCGTTTCATGGGAAGAGGAATGGTGAATATCGAATGACAGAAAATTAGTTTTCC
>JANPAU010000197.1:0-4783 GCA_031430055.1 Akkermansiaceae bacterium
CCGCGCGTTCGACCAGGGCGTATTGGGTTGAGGCAGCGGCGAGCGAGACGGAGAGGAAATCCGCGAACGCTGCGAGAGATGGCTCCGGGGAATCCGACACCACGGCGACACGCGGTAAGTCTGCGGCGCGGGCAAAGATGGAGAGGGCGAGGAAAAGGAGAAGCCGGGCGAGGCAACGGA
Source organism: Akkermansiaceae bacterium (assembly GCA_031430055.1). Classification (GTDB taxonomy): domain Bacteria; phylum Verrucomicrobiota; class Verrucomicrobiia; order Verrucomicrobiales; family Akkermansiaceae; genus Luteolibacter. The sequence goes on from JANPAU010000197.1 coordinate 181, forward strand.
TGGGATTCATGAGATTGATGGGGGGGCGAAACGCTCCAGATACCGAGGGAAGACTCACTTGACGAGTTCGGCGACGACCCAGTCGGCGAGTTTGGCTCCGGCGTTTTGGAGGGCTTGCTTGGCGGCGGTGTTTTCCGCGATGTCCACGGCTCCGGTGGTGATGCGGTTGACTTGTTTGTTGCCGGGTACGGATTTCTTGGTGAGAGTCAGCTCACAGCGGGCGCGGCAACTGACGAGGGTGCCGAGCTGAATGGCGCGTTCGCTGAAGGCCTCGCCGGAGACGACGATTTCGGCCTCGGTTTCGTTGGTGACGACAGTGACGCCAATTTTCTGGAGGGTGAATTCGATCTCGGTCTGCACGGCAGGATCGGGGATGATGCGGGAGAGGTGTTCTTCGGGGATGCGAATGAAGACTTTGGGCAGGGTTTTGCCTTCGACCATTTTCCTGAGTCGTTCGATGCGGGCCTCGGCGGTTTCGGATTTCGGGGCCATATCGGTGGCGTTCTTGGCGATGGAAGTATCGAGTTCTGTGGCTAGTTTGGCGGCGGCGTTCATCCAATCGTCGCCGTTCACTTGGGTCTGGGCAGGCAGACTGCGACCGGTGGCGGTGCTGATGGCTTTGGCGATGCAGTAGGTGTTTTTCCCGGCTTTGAAGACGCGGCCAGTGACGAGGATCTGCGCGCCGAGGAGGTTGCCGAGTTTGGCGGCGGATTGTGGATCGACCGCCCCGGTGAGGCCAAGGCCTTGTTCGGAGAGGACGGCGTCGAGCGACGAACGCTCGATAAGAACGAGATTTCCCGACATGCCGAGCTGGGTACCGACGAGTTCGGAGGCGGAGGCACCGAGGCTCTTCGTGTCGTCGGTCTCGGCGAAGGGCAGCACGCCTACGGAAAAGACGGTGAGCTTGGGCGCGGATTCCTGGGAGAAGATCGGTAAGGAGCTAAGGGCGATGATGGTGAGGAAACGGATGGTTTTCATGAGGAATTTGGAATAAGAATTTTAATTACTGATTTCGCTGATTGACTGATTTTTAGGGGGAGAGCGAGTGGGGACTCACTCAATTTCAGTATTCAATCACTAGATCAGTGGTGATATTTTTGATACTAAATGGCATCAAGGAAGAAGCTTGAGGTGTTTGAGGAGCAGAGCTTGCGCGGTGGCGGAGTCCGGGAGATTTCCGAGAAATCCCGGAGGAAGAAGAATTTTGGTAATTTCCGGGAAGATGAGAACTTCGATCAAGGGAAACGCATCGGGAGCCTCGCGCTCGTAGATGATGAATCTTCCGGGCGACGGCGCGTTGGGGTTTCCGGTGGGTTTGGCGAAGTGATATTCGGCGGGTTTTTCGGATGTGAGCGGGGTGCTGGGGATGGCATGGGATTGCGCCCATGAGGCGAAGATTTTCAAGGTCGGATCGATGAAGACCTTGCCGTCCTTGGCATGCTTGGACAGGCTGTCCCAAGCGTCTTTGGGCAGAATGTCCACAAACAGGTTGGCGATGAGCTTGCCAGCGGGAGTGGCAGCAATTTTGAGGAGGAGCTTCCCACGCTGGGATTTTTCCGGCAGCGGGATTTCGAGAAGATTCGCGCCGGGGCTAAGGGAATCCAGCGCCACGCCGCGGGCGAGGGCTATCACAGTTTTGCCATCGACTTGATAGATATCACAGGTCAGGTCCAGCGACTCGGGTGCTTCGATCCGGATGGCGGCTTTTCCACCGGCATGAGCCCACGCGGTGAGTCGCGGCGCTTCGGCGGTAACTCGCATGTCCACAAAGGGAGCCGGGAACTCCTCCCTGGCGATGAGGGGCTGCGAAATAAGAAGAGCGGCAATGAAATAAAAGCGGTGCATGGTGACAGGTGGCGGGGTGATCCGAAATTTCACAATCTGCGGGACTCGATGTGGATGCCCGGTTCAGGATTTCCCTTGAAGTCGCTGGACCAGAGAAACTTTTCGCCAGCGAGAATGACGCGGCCTCCGGCTGCGGTTCGGACCTTGACCTGGTGGCCGGCGACTTCGATGTTCTGGCCGCTGAAGGTGATAATTTCCTCGCAAATCCGGGATTTGCAGACCGTGAAGACAAACGCTTTGCCGGAGATAACGTCGGGTTTGTCGGAAAGTGACAACTGGATTCCCCGACTGTCATGGATGATGGCTTTAACTTGGTTCGGATACAGAGCGGAGAATTCGCGCAAAATCACTGCGGCGGCGTCTTCTTGCTTGGCGATCGATGACACCGATGTTTTCCCCGCTGAGGGGGCTGGCTGAAGCGCCGTCCATGCAACGACGAAGCAGGCGGCTGCCGCCAGCAACCAGAGCGGCCATGCGGCGGCGCGGGGCGCAGGTTTTTCACGAATAAAGGCCATGCACTCTTGGGCGGACTGGAGGATACACGCGTCCACGGCGGGTGGAATTTTCAGATCATGTTCGCGGAGGCGGGAGAGGGCACGGATCAACTCCGGCGGCACCTTTTGGCAGTTGTCATCGGCGAGTTCATGGTGGTTTTCCGGTTTCATCGTCTTATAGGTTAAGCCATCGAGTCGTCCATTTCGTTCACGAAAGAAAATATTCACGGGTCTTCGGATCATCACGAAGACGCGAAAGCGCGTGGTGGAGACGGGATTTCGCCGTTCCGAGCGGGATACCGCTGGCCTCGGCGATCTCGGCCATGCTGAGACCATCGACAAAGCGGAGCATGAGAATTTCCCGGTGATCATCACTCAAATCGGCGAGCACGACGTCGAAATCGTCGGTGGCTCCGGGAGCGTTGGAGGGAGCGACGAGCTTGGCCAAAACGTCTTGGCCCTCGGTCCCAGATTGGAACTTCGCCACCTTGCCGATCGCATTGAGCGAATAATTTTTCGCGGCTGGATAGAGGAAGGTCTTGAGCTGCGAGGTCAGCACGAAGCCGGGAAATTTCATAAGGAAATAGAGGAAGGTTTCCTGCAGCACGTCGTTGGCCAAGGAGTCGCAGCCGGTAATTCTGCGGGCCAGGGAGGCGACCCAGTCCCGATAGCGATGATAAAGGATTTCGAAGGCAGCCTCGTCCCCGGTGTTCATTGCGGCGATGAGTTCTTGATCGCTGGTCGAATCGTGTTTCTCGGGACGGGACAAGGAATGGGCAGGGTTGGTTACAAAAGAGAACGGAGGGTTGTGATCGCTCATTCCAATAATTCAGTGCTTGGGAGGAGGAAAAGGTTCATTAAAATTCAAAGTTTTCGACGATGGCTGAGCCGCTTACGCGAGCAAGTATCATTGCGATTTGACGAATTAGTTCCCGCCACTCAAAGTCCGCCGCGATGTATGACCTGAAACAAGTGCTCTTTGTTTGCACTGGAAATACCTCTCCGGGGTCGGTCCCAAATAGTAGACATTTGTAAGAAATTCAGTTTCAGATAAATTGAAAGAACCCATCTTGCCTTCGCCCACTCAAAACCCCAACGCCCCGAAGATCGCGGTAAGCCCCGAGCGTCCGCCGTTTGAAAAACCTCGGTCACGTGCTAAAGATGGGCTAGGATACGGGCGACATTCAGGTATTAATTGCGCAGCTCAGAGACATGAGAGAGGCTGCGTTGCGGATAGAGATTCCGAATGTCGAGTGTCGGCCCGAGTTGGGCTGCGGTTTTTTCCAGCTGGTCCTTATCCTGCGCCTTGGTGGAGAGTGCCACGCGGGTGAAGAGGTAATCGGGATGTTCGTCAGCGAGTTGTTTGAGGCCGCCTCCGCTTGGCGGTTTTCCTTCTTTACCGTGTGGGTCACATGAAGGTAGTTGGGCAGCTTCGAGACTCTTGGAAACCGGGCATGGCAAGAGTCGAGAGTTCCGGGGACACTGAGTGCGTGCCGCATCATCCCCGCTTGCGTGCCGCCGGGGGATCGTGTGGACTACGCCCGTGTTTGCGATTTACGTGCATGATTTAAACCCGATTGCGCTGCCAATTTACGGTGGTTTGGCGCTGAGGTGGTATGGACTGGCCTATCTGATGGGCTTTGTGGCGGGTTTCCTCCTGCTGCGGAACTTGGCTAGGCGTGGGATGTGGGTGATGGCTCCAGAAAAGGTGGGGGACTTTATCGCTGGATGTGCATTGTTCGGAGTTTTTCTAGGGGGGCGTTTAGGATATCTATTTTTCTATCAATTGCCGAAGGCCGGGTGGGGAACTCTCACCTATGATCCTTTGCTGGTTCTGCGAGTCTGGGAGGGTGGCATGGCAAGCCACGGCGGCATCCTCGGATTGGCGATTTTTACGTGGGTTTATGCCAAGAAACAAAATGTCTCATGGGCGGCACTGGCGGACGGGCTGAGCGTGGTTGGTCCGTTGGGTTTGTTTTTCGGGAGGGTTGCTAATTTCATCAATGGTGAACTCTATGGACGGGTGGCCAATGGCGTGCCGTGGGCGGTGAAGTTCCCGCAATCCTTGGCTTTGGAATCCGAGGAAACGCAGGCGCTGGCGTGGCAGGTTTGCACTCGCTTGAATCCAAGTTTGGCGGATGCAAAATCGATGGATCCACTCATCGCCGCTGCTCGGCTCGATCCGAAACTATCGGAAGCTCTGGGTGAGTATCTTCCTGCCAGGCATCCCTCGCAGATTTATGAAGGCCTGCTGGAAGGACTGT
>JANPAU010000198.1:0-3255 GCA_031430055.1 Akkermansiaceae bacterium
CCTGGATTCATATTTCCCGAGTTAGCGAGCAGGATTGCAGGTTCGTGGTTGATCGCATCGGTATGCATCGAGCGGATGACGGCGAGTTCGTCGGCCATTCTAGCAGTGTGAGGCAGCAAGTCGCTGACCCAGTGTCCCGCCTTGCCGTGTTGTTTGAATCCGAAGACCGACGGTGCGACCGGAAAGCGGGTTTGGGATGCGGTCATCCCGGTGAGCTGCTGGCCACCGCGGATGGACTCTGGCAGATCTTGGTCGTAGCGCTCTACCAGCTTCGGTTTGTAGTCCCACGTTTCAAGCTGGGAAGGGGCACCCGCCATGAAGAGATAGATGGCCCGCTTCGCCTTCGGCGCGAAGTGGGGTAGTAGTGCGGCCTGCATTTCTGCAGCTTGTGCGGAGTTGCCGCCCTTGGCGAAAAGTCCGGCGATGCTGGCCCAGGCGAGGGATTTTCCGGCCCGCGACATGAACTGGCGGCGCGAGGCGAGGGCGAGCCATTCCGTTTTCAAATCCGCAGGGATCGGCAAGTCCATCACGGAAGGGCCATCGCCGCCTTGGTCGGAACAAAGTTGGATGTAAGAGGATTTCATGACTTACTTGGTGAGTGTCTCGTCAAGGTTGAGCAACTGGTTAGCAACCATCGTCCAAGTGGCGACTTCGACGGGGTCGAGGCTGGGGTCTGGCGGTGCCGCGCCGTTGGTCAGGATTTGCTTCGCATCTTCCGGGTGTGCTTTATAGTAACTTGCAAATTGGTCCTTGCTGCGGGTGAGCATGGTGAGTTGTGCCTCTTCCAGCGGTCTCGAAAGTAAGGTTTCTGCGATGAAATCCATGCGTTCTTTTGGGTTACTGGATTGCTTGATCGTGCGCTCGGAAAGTTTGCGGGCGGCTTCGAAAAACTGCGGATCATTCATGCTGACAAGAGCCTGCAACGGCGTGTTCGTGCGCGTGCGGCGGGAGCAAACGACTTCGCGGGCAGGCGCGTCGAAAGTTTCTAACGACGGCGGCGGGGAGAAACGTTTCCAGAATGAATAGAGAGAGCGGCGGTAGAGTGCATCACCCGAATCTTGCCTGTAATGAAGTGTATTAGACTCAGGCATGGACACTGCCTCCCAGACACCTTCAGGCTGATAGGACTTGACCGGTGGTCCGCCGACGGCAGCGGCAAGTAAGCCGGATGCTTGCAGGGCGGTGTCGCGTAGCACCTCGGCATCCATCCGGAAGCGGGGTCCGCGGGAGAGCAGGCGGTTCGATGGATCGGCGGCGAGAGCGGCGGCGGTTACGTGGTTGCTCTGGCGATAGGTGTTGGAGGTGAGTAGCAGTTGATAGATATGTTTCACGTCCCAGCCGGATTCGCGAAATTCCACGGCAAGCCAGTCGAGAAGTTCTTGGTTCGATGGCCGCGCGCCCATGATGCCGAAGTCGTCAGAAGTCTCCACAATGCCAGTGCCGAAGATTTCCTGCCAGATCCGGTTGACGGTGACGCGGGCAAACAGAGGGTTTTCTGCTTTGAACAACCAATTGGCGAGTTCGAGGCGATCCGTCGCTTCGTGGGCACCGGGAAGAAACTCTGGTGTCGCAGGGGCGACCAATTCTTTGCGAGCGGTATAAACACCGCGGTCGAGAATCCATGCATTCGCCGGGGTGGTGCGCTCTCTGGTGATCAAGGTTGCGACGCCTTTTCCCCCTAGCTTGGAAATTTCCGCGTCGGCGGCACTGATTTCCTCGCGTAACTTGGCGGCTTCGGGATCGACGCTGTTAATGTAGTAATGATCGAGTCCCAGAAAGCGCTGCGATGGACTCCATTTCTCCGCATCCGGTATACCTGCGAGTAACTCGGCAGTGAGATCCTCGTGTGGCAGACGGCGGAACTCTGCCTCGGTCAGCTCCCGTTGATAGAGACGGACATCGAAAAATGCGACTTCGCGCAGGCGGTCACTGGCGACGCGCTGGCCGAGATTGAGCGGTAACTTGGTGCGGATGGTGTCGCCGGGCTGAAGCGTGTTGTTTGAGATGTTCGCCTGCCTTGGTTGGCCATTGACGAAGAGCTTCACGCCCTCGCCCTTGCCGGAGCCGTCATAACTGAATCCGAGGTGCACCCACTGGCCGCGCGGAATGCCGTCGGTATCCACCCGGATAGCACGATCCGGCCAATGGTTGACGAGGTGGACCGCGAATTTATCCTTCTCGATGAACATGTCCCAACCCCGGCTGTTGTCCATTTTGGCATCACCCATCCGGGCAATGAGCGCACCGTCGCCGGTGGTCGCGTTGATGGGCTTTAGGCGAAGCATCACCCACATGGAGCCCGTGAATTTTTGGTTCGCTTCGTAGTCACCGAGATTCGGTATCGTAAGATTCGATGCGATATCCATGCGCATCGTTGGCGAATACAACAGGCTTTCGCCCCAGACGAGGGGATTGGTATCCGCCTGATAGCTTGTAGGACTCGCGCCAGGTGCGGAGTTTCTCACCACATCGCCGCGGCCTTCGTCGAGGGGGAGACGGAGCTCCAATCCATCCGGAGAAACTGGAATTGGCTTATTCCCGGCGGCTAACCACTCGCGGAAACGCTGGGGGCTTTCTGCGCGGAGTTTTTCATAACTCACGGCGGCTAGAGATCGGCGGGCGATTGCGGCGTCGAAGTCTGCCTGCTTTTCAACCGGCGGCAACCGCAGGACCGGACCGGATTCGGCGGAATTTTCATCCCACGACTTCTCGGCTGTATTGTTGAAAAAAGCACCGAGCGCATAGAAATCTTTCTGTGCGGTGGGGTCGAACTTATGGTCATGACAAGCGGCACAGCCGACGGTTAGGCCCAAGAAGGTGGCACCGAATGCTTCCGCCCGGTCGCGGGTCTTGCTCACTTGAATTTCTTCGGGAATCGTGCCGCCTTCGTTGGTGGAAACGTTGCAACGCACGTAGCCAGTGGCGATCCAAGTGTCCGCTGTTTTTGCGGGAATCAGGTCTCCTGCGAGTTGTTCGCGGACAAATTGATCATACGGCTTATTGGCTCCGAACGAGCGAATAACGTAGTCCCGGTAAGGCCAGATCGACCGCACGTTATCGAAATGTAAGCCGTGCGTGTCCGCATAGCGCGAGTAGTCTAACCAATACCTCGCGCGGTGTTCGGCGTAGCCAGGCGTGGCGAGGAGCTTCTCCAAATACGCCACGTAGGCCGAGTCCGATGGATTTTTGATGAAATTCTCCACATCTGCGGGATCGGGCAGCAATCCGGTGAGGTCAAGTGCCGCGCGGCGGATG
>JANPAU010000199.1:0-9767 GCA_031430055.1 Akkermansiaceae bacterium
GGCTTTAGCCGCTTGCCCCCGCACCCATAGGTCGGAATCGGAAAGCCGTTGACTCAACGCCGGCAAGGCAGCGCTGGTCTTGCGAATGCCCAAGGTTTGGCAGGCACTCATTCGCACGTTCGCATCGGTGCTCATGGTGCCGTTGGTGATGTGAGCGACTAGAGTATTCACCTCTGTCGTCGTCAAGGTGCGCGCAGCCAGTTCTGCGGCCACATAGAGCCGCACCACTGGATCATATTCGCTCATTGCCGTCATCAACTGGGGCACGGTGTAGCTAACGACATCTTGCTTAAAGGTCGCGGCAGAGATCGCATTGGTCACCTTCGCCTCACTTAAATTATTAGTAGGAATGGCATTTCTACCGGTGATGTAGAGGCGCTGCAACGAGACCGCATAGGAGAGCAGATAGCTGGCCGTAGGACTCACGTCATTGTAGCCGGTCGCTCCCAAATAGCTGCCGTCCGCAGTCGCGCCGCCGCCGTATTGCTCCTGCCCCTCATAAGTGAACGAGCCATCCGTGCGGCGCACCAGATCGGAGTGCCAACGGAAATTTTCCATATACTTCGCGATAGCCGTCTGCCCGCCCATGTTGGCACCGATGGCACCCCACAAGTAACTTAAACCCTGGCCGGTGTGGCCGTATTCGCGGCCGGTGCAGCCCGCCACACTCATGCGGGAGAAATACTCGGTTTCCACCGGGCGACTCGCCTGTAAACCGAACAACACAGCGCACATCGGGTCTTTACCGTTCGAGGCATGAGCATCAGCAAAAGGCTCGTGTTCGCCGTAGGGAATCGGGCCTTTGTTGACATAGTAGGCTAAGAAATTCGACCCACGCTCGATGGCAGGATCGATTTCCGGGTCCACCGCGCCGCCGCTGGCTACCAGCACCTTTTTACCCATAACGATGGCGATATTCGCAGGGATGCTCGCTGCATTCACCGGGCCATACCACGAGATCGAACCGTGCAAACTCCCATCCGCTTGCTGCGCCGCGCCGCCGTGACCGAAGGTGCCATACTTGCTCTGCCCTCTGGCAAGGGCGACGGTGTATTTGTTAAGACCAGCAAGCACGCTGGCGTCGGGCACGCCATCCGCGACACTGCGCAGATAATACTCACTGAGAAAGATGCCGATGTAAGACCAGTTCCAAGTATCGCAACCATTCAGAGTCAGATTGACGGGAGTCAGCGAGCGGGCGTATGTCTGCAGGCGCGTCTGCACGGCGGCGTAATTTGCATCGCCGGGTGCCACGCTGGCCAATAATGCGAGTCCCCGGATGGCACCTCCGTAGCTATTGTTGAGAAAGTTCGGGGTAGCGAGAAGCTGGCTGACGAATTTGGTGCGGGCATTAGCGAGGATCGCGGCGGACTTCGGGCAGGAGTAAGGAGCGGTGGCGGTATAATCGCCCATGATGGTCATGGGGATGTTTACATCGGTGGTGACACCTGCGCGCCAGCGTTTGACGCGAAGCGTGCCGGCACCGGTTTTTTCCGCATTGCCGATCGCCACGCCGAGTGCCTTGCGACAATCGCTGGTGAAGACCGGCACGGTGCCGCTGTTAGCCGCCATCGCACCGAGGATCAAGTCATCCACCGCCAGCACAGCATCACCTGGAGCTTCTGCCACGGTGACTAAAATTTGCCGACTCGGCGCAGTGATCAGCCCCTGCTGGCCCGCATTGTTGGAGTCGATATATATCCAGCCTCGCAGGCCGGTGGCTCCGAGGTTGTAGGTTTCCGAGTATGTCCGCGAGGCATTGGAATCAGCCTTCAGGGCAGCGATCGCGCCGGGCAGGGTGAGATCCGGCTGCGGCGAGTAGGCGAGTGCTGCCGATGAAGAGAGCGCGAGTAACAGCCCGTAACAAAATCCGGGGACTTTCCGGGAAATTAGCGCTGGGATGAATCGAGGTGAGGAAGGTTTTAGGGCAAGCATTTGAGAATCGCCCTCATCAGGGCGGTGGGTTTCGTATCGTCAACTCACACGAACAAAAGCATTTGTGCGAGCAAGTAACAATAATGAAATGAGCACGCTGACAAATGTCCCCGCAACTACATTTTCCACCACCAACTAGAGCGAACAACACACCAGTTTGCCAAAACCACGCAGCCATGATGACACACCATCACTCGGAAATTCCTGAAAAGTCTGGAACATCAAGGAAGCTTCCCGCCCTCTAATTCACTGCAAATCAATATGGTGCGCGCGACAGGACTCGAACCTGAACAGGGTTGCCCCCACTAGAACCTGAATCTAGCGCGTCTACCAATTCCGCCACGCGCGCACTGCATCGATTGCTCGCGCGAAAACACCATGTCACTCCGCAGATTGCAACCCCGTTTTCTCAAAGTTTTACGGATGCCAATCTGAATGTCCTCCAACTGTCAGTTTTCAGCGTTGCCAAACTAGCTTCGGATCAACCACCTTCCGCCCATGCAAAAAGCCACGCCGCTCATTCTGGTGCTACTTCTCGCGATCACCGCGACGATTCTCTCTCTCCGCTCGCCTAAGCTTCGGATCATCGAAACTCCAGCAGTGGCAGTGAGCGCACCGACCCCGAGAGTCGAGGGAAAAGGCACCCCAATCCCCCCACCGCCGAAGGAGGCCCCCTTGGTGAAAGTGACGCCGCAGCCGTGGCCACAAGCAACCTCCGACATCGCTCCTGACAGCGGAGCGACTTTCGGAACCTTGCACAACGGGCTACGCTACATCATTTATCCAAATCCCGAGCCACCGAAACGCGTTTCCCTGCGCCTGCACAACGCCTCGGGCTCCCTGAAGGAATCGGATGACCAACGGGGACTCGCCCATTTCCTGGAACACATGGTTTTCAATGGCTCGAAAAACTACTCTGCTGCAGATTTGATTCCGAAAATGCAACGGCTGGGTATTTCCTTTGGCGCCCATGCGAATGCTTACACCTCGTTCGACGAGACGGTTTACATGCTCGACTTGCCAGACCTTTCTCCGGAGACGCTAAAACTCGGCTTCACCGTGATGCGAGATTTCGGCGACGGCGCTCTGCTGGCTGCTGAGGAAATCGAAAGAGAACGCGGGGTGATTCTCTCAGAAAAAATTAGTCGCGACTCTGTCGGTAGCCGCATCATGGAGCAGCAATTTACGAAAATTCTGCCGGACTCACTCGTCACCCGACGCTTCCCCATCGGTACCGAGGATGTGATCAAATCCGCGCCACGCGAACGGTTTATGGATCTTTATAGCCGGTACTACATCCCGCAACGCATGACTTTCATCGTCGTAGGCGACATTGATCCGAAGGAAATGCAAACCACCATCGAGCAGACCTTCGGCTCAATGGTCAACCCACCGGAGCCCGTGAAAAATCCTGAACTCGGTCCGATCCTGCAGCCTGAGGGCATCGAGGCGGCTGTGTTTGCCGACAAGGAAGTCAGCTCCACAGATGTCTCGCTGACGATGGCTCGCCCCTATCAAATTCGGCCTGACACGGCATCAGTGCGCGCAGATCGCACGACACTCGACATCGCCCACTCGATCATCAGCCGCCGATTTGACCGGTTATCGAAAATCGAGGGTTCTGCGATTGCATCAGGTTCTGCTAGTAATAGTGAACTCTTCAACTATCTTGAAATCGGCTCGATCGACGTCACCGCAAGCGATGACCGCTGGCAAGAGGCCGTTCCTATTCTTGAACAAGAATTCCGCCGTGCGATCGAATTTGGATTTACGGAAGCCGAACTCGCCGAAGCCAAGTCCAATCTTCTCAACGCCTACGAGCAACAGGTGAAACAAAAGGCCACTCGCAAGTCAGACGGGATTGCCACCGTGATCGCCCGATCCATCAACGATAACAGCGTTTTCTCTGACCCCGCGACTGACCTAGAACTCGCTAAGCGCGCGTTGGATTCCATCGACCTCAAGTCCACCCACGAGGCTCTCAAAAAGTTCTGGGAAACTACCGGCTACCATCTCATCCTAACCACCAAGGAAAAGCCCGAGAACGCTGAAAAAGATCTCAGCGCGATTTTCGAAGAGTCACGCGGCAAGCCCGTCGAGGCTCCAATTTTGCGTGCAGCCCAAGCTTTTGCTTATGCGGATTTCGGAATCCCCGGCACCGTGATTTCACGCAAAGAAGTAAAAGACCTCGGCATCACACAGCTTGTGCTTTCCAACGAAATTAGAATCAATCTCAAGCCGACGGATTTCGAAAAAGGCAAAATTCGAATGCTCGCCCGCGTCGGATCAGGAAAACTAACACAACCTAAGGACATGCCGATGCTAGACACCTTCGCCAATGCGATTTTCGAAGGTGGAGGACTTGCCAAGCACTCAAATGATGATCTCAAACAAATCCTTGCCGGTAAAAACGTCAGCAGCACTCTCACCATCGGCGAAGATGCATTCACTTTCACGGGCACCACCACTCCGGTGGATTTCGCCACTCAAGCGCAGCTGATGAGCGCAACGATCATCGATCCGGGCTATCGTGAAGAGGCGCTTTGGCAATTTCAGAAAGCCATCCCGATGATCTATCAGGAACTCAAGCACACCACTGCTGGCCCTTCGCAGGAAATGGAAGCTTGGCTCCACGGCGGCGACTCTCGTTTCACCATCGCCCCCATTGAGAAACTATCATCCTACACAATTGCAGATGCCAAAAAATGGCTCACTCCTGAACTCATCAAAGGTTATCTCGAACTTACCATCGTCGGTGACTTTGAGATCGAAAAAATTCTACCCGACTTACTTACCACCTTCGGCGCACTACCCTCACGCGCAGCCGTCCCACCTCCGCTTTTAGAAGCCCGCAAGATCAAATTCCCGAATGCTCCGGCGAACAAGACCTTCACCTTTGAGTCGAAAATCCAGCAAGCCATCGCCACCACTCTTTGGCAGACTGTCGGCATTCGTGGAAATCAAAAGGAATTCCGCCGACTCAACATTCTGGGAGAAATTTACGGCGACCGACTCCGCGAAGAGATTCGTGAAAAACTCGGTGCGTCTTACAGCCCGAACGCTGGAGCCTCCGGTTCGGACGCACTGGAAGGCGTCGGCTACATCATCGGTCAGAGCATTGGAAAACCCGAGGATCTTGATCTTCTCCTCAAAACTATGCGGGATCTAGCAGACAACTTCGCGATCACCGGTGCCACTGCGGACGAACTTGACCGTGCGCTCAAACCCACGCTCGGTCAGCTGGAAAAGACCCTCCGCGACAACACCTACTGGCTCACCACCGTCATGAGCCAGTCCCAGTCCGAACCCAAGCGACTCGATCTTGCCCGCAGCCGCGATGCCGACTACCACTCCATCACGCTTGAAGAAATCAACGCCCTCGCTAAAAAGTATCTTAAAGCAGAGAACGCTCTACTCGTCTCGATCAAGCCAGCGGGTTAAACCTTCACGTTCAATTAGATTTCATGAACACCATCCGCATCCGCCCCCTGTCGGCAGACGATTTGAGTGCTGCGGCGGCGCAGCTCACGCTACTCAATCCTGAGACTCCCGCCTCCGTCATCAGCGAGCGCCTGCACACGATCCTCACCGAGCATCTGCACTATGAACTCATCGGTGCCTTCTCTGGAGTAAAACTCGTCGGTGTCGCTGGAGCTTGGATCGCCACCAAGATCTGGTGCGGCCGTTATCTGGAAATCGACAATCTCGTCGTCGATTCCGAGCATCGCTCATCAGGCATCGGGAGCTTACTCATCGCCCATTTCGAAGCACTGGCTTTGGAACGGGATTGTAAAATCATCGTGCTCGACAGCTATACCGCCAATCACCCCTCGCACCGTCTCTATCACCGCCTTGGCTTTGAAATCTGGGGTTTCCATTTCGTCAAACCCGTCGGCGACTGGAAAGGTGCTGGGTCTCATTAGCCCGTAGAAGTCTTCGCGTTCCACCATGCGAGTTGCTATTGTTCACTATCACCTCACACTCGGCGGTGTCACCTGGGTGATCGAGTCCACATCGCAAGCACTGAGTTCTGCCGGCATTCCGCACGTGATCCTCACCGGCGAGAGCATCCCCGGTCTCGGCTACCTCGCCAGCCCAGGTGAGTTTACGAATGAAGAATTGTTAGCTTCAATGCGCGCCGCCGCTGCTGAAGCACTTGGCGGCCCGCCCGACATCTGGCATTTTCACAATCACTCGCTGGGGAAAAACTGCATCCTCGCTGATGTGATCGTCCGACTTGCCACGGAAGGTGCGCGTCTCGTCCTGCAAATCCACGATCTCGCCGAAGCGGGACGCCCGGAAAACTACGCCCTCATCGCCGAGTGCAAGGAGCTCTATCCATTTTCTCCAAGTATCCACTATGCGTTTCTGAATTCTCGCGATCAACGAATCTTCACCCGAGCCGGACTGCCCGCAGGGAACTCCAGTGTGCTTGCCAATGCCATCGCCGGATCTAGCAACTTCCCCCTCGCGGCGTCCCCTACCCCGATTCTTTTTGCGCCAATTCGTGGGATCCGCCGGAAAAACCTCGGTGAACTCGCGCTGCTAGCGGCACTCGCACCAGCTGGCACTTGGTTCGCCGTCAGTCGTGCGCCTCTCAATCCAGACGCCCTCCCGATGCATGATACTTGGCGGAAATTTGCAAAACGCCATCGTCTCTCCATCGAGTTTGACGTGGTCGAGCGCCTCGCCCCAGCCGCCGATGCGGGCAATGACTTCAACTCATGGGTCGCGCATGCCACCCATTTCATATCTACCTCCGTTGCCGAGGGCTTTGGCCTGCCCTTCCTCGAAGCCATCGCTCACGGAAAGCCACTCATCGGCAGAAATCTTCCTCATTTGACTGAGGAGCACGCATGCCGCGGAATCCCTCAGGGAAACCTTTATGATCGACTGCTCATCCCACTTGATTGGGTAGATCTGACAATTCTCCGGGATCACCTCAGCATGGATCTCCAGAGAAACTACCGCACTTACCGGCGGCCACTTCCTGCCGACATCATCGACGCGACACTCTCCACTTTAAGCCAGGCCGACTTGCTCGACTTCGGAAATCTACCAGAACCGCTCCAACAAGCCGTCATCGAACGTGTCACCTCAGATCCAGCCAATCTGCAGATTCCACTCGTCGAGATCAAGGGCGTCACCCAGCCGGCAGCAGCTTGGCTCGTCTCAGCAATCGCGAACCGAATCCCCAGCGCAACACCCGCGCAACTGACTCACTATTCGCCTGACCGATATCAAAAGGAATTGATTGGCATCTATCAAAATCTCATGGCTCAGCCGGACTCGCCCGTCTCGTATCTCGATGCTCAGAAGATTCTCAGCAGCCAACTCACCCCTAGCAGCTTTCATTTTTTGCTCTCCGCCTTGAAACCGCCGTCCACTCGGGCAAAAGCCTGCCGTGCCGTGATTTTTGACATTTACGGCACTTTGCTCATCGCCCCGCATGGCGGTGTTCGTCCTGATATCTTCGCCGACCCCGTGCTGCGCGAAATTCTCAGAAATCACGGATTCAATCCGCCCGTCTCACCCAGCAGCGATCTCCACGCTGCGGTGCTGCGCCACCATGCCACCGCCGGAGTTGCCTATCCTGAGATCGACCTCCGCATCCTTTGGCGGGAAATTTTAAATCTCGCAGATGGCACCGATACCACCTCACTGATCGAGGAACTCGAATTGGCATGGCATCCCAGCCGCCCCATGCCCGGCGCCGAGCAAGCCATCGGCCAACTTGCTAGAACCGGCCTCTCACTCGGACTCCTCTCCAACGCCCAATCCAACACCCTCGCCTCACTCGGCGGAGTCGCGGACTTGTTCGCGCCCGAGCTTACCATCCTTTCCTACCAACACGGACTCGCCAAGCCAGCACCAGAGCTTTTTCAAATTCTAACTGATCGACTTGCCGGCCATGGCATTTCCCCATGCGAGACGCTTTTTGTAGGTAACGATCCCTTGCAAGACATCGTCCCCGCAGCAGCGGCCGGATTCCAAACGGCACTCTTCACTGGCCACACGGATTCGCTCCGTCAGGGTGAGAGCCAGCCAGATTTTTCCTTTCAGAGCTGGCCGGTGCTCATCGCGTTCATCCGAGAAAAGCAAGCCACCTAGGAAAGACCACAACCGCTTGGATAAAATCAAAGATACCTTCGGCATGAGCAGTGGTGTGAGTGGCAGGTTGATGCCTTAACTTCAGGTGATACGTGATCACGTAGTTCATATTCAACCGATTCATGATAGATATCCAAGTCGGTCTGCAATTCCGAATCTTGTATTCCATAAGTTTTGGTCCTTGCCGTTTCCCGATTACCCCCCTGCCCCATGGATCATCATTCCTCTTTTGAATCGTCTTGCCCACAGCCCTCGCGTGACCGTTGGCCAGACAAGTTCGAACGACAAGCAGCTCTCTCCCCGACACAGCCGGCCCTCATGAGTGGCTCCCAGACACTTTCCTACGGCGAGCTCAATGAGCGCTCAAATCAAATTGCCGCCCGCCTCCGCTCGCACGGCATCGGCCGTGGACACTTCGTCGGACTGGGGCTGCACCGTTCGCTAGATCTTCCAGTCGCCTTGCTGGGGATCATGAAATCCGGAGCCGGCTACGTGCCGATCGATCCTGGACACTCAGCCGCTCGAATCGAACACATCATCTCTGCTGGGAACATCGAGTATGTCGTCACTCATCAGGATCTTGCCGATAAATTCCCCGCAGCTCACACTTTTTGCGTCGATGACTTGAACGATACAATTTCCAAATCCGGTTCCGCTCAAAAGTCGAAAACAACGACCACCTATCATCGGGGATTTGAGAATCTACAGCATTGGTATTCTATCGAACTAACACTCGACCCAAGCAACAAGACGCTCATCATCAGTTCGCCGAGTTTTGATCTCACCCAGAAGAATTTCTTTGCGCCACTGCTCACTGGCGGAATCTTAGTTCTCGATGACAGCCAAAGTTATCATATTTCTCGAATTGCGGCGATCATCCAAGATCAGGGCGTCACACGGCTTAACTGCACACCAAGCACCTTCTATCCTCTCGTCGCTGCTTCAGCGGAGAAGAACTATGCAGCACTATCATCCCTTCGTTTTGCCGTGCTCGGCGGAGAACCTATCGCCATTGGCCGCCTAAGAGACTGGTTGGAGCATCAGAATTGCAGCGCAGAGATCATTAATTCCTATGGACCGACGGAGTCCACCGGCACCGGTGCATTTCATCGCCTGCATCGCGGAAACCTCAATGACTTCTCGTTTGGCACACCCAGTGGAAGAGCGTATAGCCTTGCGCACTCAAGAGGTGCTGTTTCGGAGCCAACCGAAGTCACTTTTGACACCTCCTTGGAGTTTCAATTTCTCGCTCTCCGCTCTGAGAGCCTCGCTCGCCCCGTCACCGACGCGACTGCCCATGCGGATTTTTCTCAATTACGCAGTCTCGCCTCTTGATGAATTCCCGCGAAGAGCTATCAAGTCACCGAGCATCAGCCGATGTTCGAAGACGATCTAGCTAGCTTCCAATGGAGTTCCACGACATTTCAATGCGCTTTCACTACCGGCAATTCGCCGACGTGAATGAATTGGTGGCGCGCAAGGGAGCTCAACGCATTTCCGTCTGCATCCCCACGCTGAATGAAGCGGAGACCATCGGCCCCATCGTTTCCATCATCCGCGACGAACTTGCCCGGCTCGTCGATGAGATTCTTGTGATCGATTCAGATTCCACCGATTCCACTCGCGAAATCGCCGCAGCGGCGGGAGCTACCGTTTACCGATCCTCGGAGATTTTTCCTGATGAATCGTCCTCCATCGGAAAAGGCGAAAATCTTTGGAAA